>CAZXKH010000018.1:0-13709 GCA_964641385.1 uncultured Clostridia bacterium
AGACAGGTGGTGCTGGAAAAGCCTCCAGAGAAATCTCTTCCTGAATACCCTCAGCCTCGGCCCTAAGAACCAGTCTATCGCTATCATCGACCAGCAGCCTGGTCTCAGAGCTTCTAAGAGGACCGATAATCTCTCCACCTTCAACAACTGTCCATGCTACCTCCTGTTCCATCTCCTCTCCGTACTGATCGATAGCCCTGATCTGAAACTCAAACTCCCCTCCTGCCACCAGCTGCTCCTGTGGTGGTAGAATCTCAAGCTGCTGCGGCCTGGAGGCAGCTCTAAGCACCCTAATCTCTGCCACACCAGTAACCTCATCCCTTCGGGCTCTAAGGCTACCCTCTCCTTCCTGCAGATTTTCGATGACTGTGGACTGACCACTGGTGGTGGAAAGGCTGCCAATACCACCAGTTAACTCCCATTCAGCCTCAAATTCACCCACACTCTGACCGGCAGGGCCCCGGCCAATGGCATGAAATTCAAGACTTTCTCCCACTTCAAGCTCCACATCTCTCCATCTAACTGTTCCATCAGCAAAGAGGACCCGCTCACCCCTCTCCTTCTCAGGCAGGACCTCAATGGCTATCATCTCAGGCATCAGTACATTAACAGTATACTCAAACTCCAGCTGATCGAAAGTAACCAGTATTACTGCCTGACCCTCACTTATCGCATTAAAGATCACCTGCTGTCCAAATTCAAGATCAAGCCAGCCCATCTCACTCTCAGCAACCTCCCATTCGGGGCTAATCTCTATCCGTTCACCCTCTTCATTCAAACCCCAGGCCCTTAGCTCTAAGCTGTCACCCCTTTCCACCTCAGGCTCCTCTGGTTCAACTACTATTTCTGTTATCTCTCCTCCTGCCAGTGAAAAAGACCCGGTTAGATGAAAGGCCATTACCAGGGAAATAACCAGCAATAAACAAAATAATAATGAGACCCTTAGTCCAGAATAAGTCCTGTTCCTACTTTCCATTTGACATCACACTCCCAAAAAAAGATTATGTATTGAGCATTAAAAAAATAAAGGGTTAAAATAAGCAGGAATATCAGCTAAAAGATAGAATTATGTAAAGAGTATTACTAAATAAAAATTTGTGTTACGGAGGTCTTGCAACTATGCAGAATAAAACTCTAATTACCAGAGGAGCCTTCTTCATCGCTCTGGGCATCCTGTTACCCATTGCCTTCCACTTCCTGGGGCTGGGAAGAATTTTTCTGCCCATGCATCTACCCATTCTGGTGGCCGGATTCTTATGTGGCCCCAGGGTAGGTCTGATGACAGGGATGGTTACTCCCCTGCTCAGTGCTCTCTTAACCGGTATGCCACCACTGATGCCACCAATGGCCCAGCTGATGATCTTTGAGCTTGGTGCCTACGGGCTGCTGACAGGGCTTTTCTTCCACCAGTTACAGCTGGGAATCTACCCCTCCCTGCTGATAGCAATGCTGGGAGGCAGACTGGTGCATGGACTGCTGGGCTATCTGGCCCTGCCCATCTTTGGGCTGGAAGGCATCTCCCTGCTCTATCCTTTAACCTATGGATTGCTGACCGGACTGCCAGGTGTAGTTTTACAGCTGATCCTGGTTCCCGGCCTGATAGTCCTGATCAGACAGAACAGCTCCCTGCTGCTTAACAATGAAGCCCGGGAGGGGATCAAGGGATGAATAAACACCGGGAGTACTTCAATAAAATAGCTGCTCAGTGGGACCAGAAATTAGATTTAAGACCAGAGGACCTGCAACCCATTCTTTCCCGTCTGGAAGTTAAAGAGGGTGAAAGGGTGCTGGATGTAGGCTGTGGGACGGGGGTTCTGCTCCCTTACCTGCTACAGCTGGTGGGAGAATCCGGGCAGGTGGTTGGCCTGGACATAGCAGAAAAAATGCTGGCCATGGCCAGAGAAAAGATTAGAGCTCAGAACCTGACCCTTCATCGGGCAGATGCTGCCAGAACAGATCTGGCACCGGCATCCTTTCAGCATATAATCTGCTTCTCAGTCTTTCCCCATTTCAAAGATCAATTTAAAGTAACTAAAGAACTGAGCAGACTCTTAACAACCAGAGGACAGCTGGTTGTAGCCCATGCCGCAGGACGTAAGAGTATCAATCAACTTCACCGGGAGCTGGGCAAACCAGTCTCAGAGGACCTCTTGCCCGAGGCTGCCACCATGCGCAACCTAATAAGAAAGGCAGGCCTTAGACTCCTTCAGCTTACTGACCAAAAAGGGCTCTACTTTCTGCAGGCAGAAAAGACTGCAGTATCTTAAGTAAATAATAAACACTTTCCCCTATACCTGACAGCAGGTTCTCTGAACTCAACAGGAGGACCTGTTGTTTCTTTTATCGAAAAAAGTTTTGGGTTGGGCTAAAGAAGGGGTTTAAGCCCCTACACCCTTCAACAAAAGGAATTTACCACAAAGCTGCAGGATAACCCTCTTTTTTTATTTCAAGACCAGAACCCATGGTTCCTTCAATAATTTGACATACTGCAAATTTTTTTTATTTTTTATTCAAAGTAGAATTAACCCTTGCCAACAGAGGTCAACTGATCTATAATAATAAGTAAGTAAATGTTTACTTATTATGCCGGGGAGGTGAAAAATAGATGTCACCAAGAATGAGTGGCCAGGAAAGAAGAAAAAACATTCTGATGAAAGCACTCTCCATTATCTTTGAAGAGGGCTTTCACGCCCTGACCATTCGCAAAATTGCAGATAGCTGTGGTATTACAGAGGCAGCCCTCTACAGACACTTTGAAAACAAAGAGGATTTAATCAACTCTTTGACCCGGCCCCTCTTTGATCAGAAAATGCTGCCTGAAAGCACTGATGAAGAGAAAGATCCCTATCAGGAACTGTACGGCTTTATGTACCGGCAGTTTTCTCACCTGGAAAAAAACCCTCAGCTAACAGCAATTCTTTTTCAGGAGGAGATCTTTCGCCAATATCCAGATATTAGGGTCAAATTCAATCAGCACCGACAAAAGAGAGAAGAGAAAATTATGAAGCTGATCCTTTCCGGTCAGAAGCAAGGGATAATAGACAGAGGAGTAAAGCCCAGAATATTTGCCCTGCTTTATATGGGCAGTATCAGAATCTCTGTCCTGCGCTGGAGAAATGAAGGCTTTTCCTATTCCCTGGCAGAGGAGGCCGATCATATTACAGAAGAACTATTCAAACTATTAAAAGAAAATTAGAAAAATGGCTGTCCTGGCAATCAATCTAATGACCCTTAGACTTCTCCTGTATTCTTAAAAATAATGCCCTGCTGGCCCTGCAGTTTTGAGGACTTAAGTTTACCCGGTTCAGAGTCCTCCTTACTGCCGGAGCTGTACTGATTATGGCCGAAATGACAAAGGGAGGAATAAAAAATGAACAAAATACTCTCTAACAGAGTTTTAAGGCTCCTGACTGAAGTCCTTTTTCTATTGATCTTTGGATTTTTAATTCTTCAGGGGAGAGCTCAGGCCTGGGTCATTATTTTCGCTTTTGGTATCCTGCTCTCTCTTTTTTTGAGCCGGCTTTTCTGTGGCTGGATCTGTCCCATGGCCACTGTAATGCGGGTTATAGACTGGCTTTATAGCAAAGTACCACTTAAGAGTCCCAGAGCCCCGAACCTGGTGAAAAAAGATGGACTGCGGTGGTTGGTGCTGGTTCTATTTCTGGGAACAATGATTTTCAGCCAGAGGATGGGAGTAAAAATCAACCTGATCCTCTATCTCTTCATGGCCTCACTGATCATATCTCTCTTCTTCGGAGAAGAGTTCTGGCACCGTTATCTGTGCCCCTTTGGAAGCATTCTCTCTCTAACAGGGGGAAGAGCATTTAAGAGCCTGAAGATAGATCAAGATAAGTGTACCGGCTGTGGTCTCTGCCAGAGGGTCTGTCCCGGTGAAGCAATTGAGACTATTGATGATGAAAAGAGAAGTATAATTAAAAAGGAATGCCTAACCTGCTTAAACTGTCAGCAGATCTGTCCGGTGGAGGCCATTGAATGGCGATAAGATCCTCTCTTTTTCACTTTAACAGTCAGTAGTATGATCATCAACCTTCAACTCTTTCCTGAAGGGCTCATATCTGGCTTTAGCCACCCCCCTTACTTCCATCAGCCGGGCCTATTCCTCCAAGGGGCCCGCTGTTCCCTGTAATCGATAATGGCCCAGCCATGACGGTCCTCATTCCTGCAGCTTAATCTTACAGGCAGTATTAATACTAATCAATCCTCCTCTGGTGGCACCCTGGCCTCTGCCTCCCTGCTTGTTGCCATCTGAAATTCATCACCCTTAGTAGTGATATTAAGATGGTTATGGAGGCAAATATTATAGACTACAATCGCCCTGGCCACCATAGATTCAAGTAGCTGGGGATGCTCAGAGGATTATCGATGCCACATTGAATAACCGCCACCTCAGGTGCTACCTGGCCCAGGAATCCAGGTTTCTGATCTCGGTCACCGCCATCAATGAGTATCTATCTCACCGGTCTGGATCAGGATAGCATCACCCTGACCAGGATCGATAAAGGAGACAGCAGGCCAACCACCGAAGGTGGTTATGGTTAAAGAAAAAAAGAGACAGGGATCCAAATAGAGATTGGGCTCTGTGCTCCTTGTTCATAGCCTCCCCAGCTCTTAATCTCCTGGCTCAATCCTAAAAAGACCTGAGATTATAATTATAATATTTTATTTCTAATACAGGAGATAAATAATTCAATTAATGTTGAAGAAGACCAGGACCTAAAAAAATTTGCTCCAGCCAACCACCATTATAAAAATGGATTCCACTGGAGCATCCGCCCTGTTATACAAATATCGGGTTTTAAGAATACAATCACATTAATCTTCCTCAGGCAGCAGTGGTCGGTACTGCTGATAGATCATCTCTGCCAGTCCACCCTCCTTTTCAGCCGTAGCCATCTGGGCCAGCTCATAATCCAGCATCTCTTCAAAGACATCTTCGGCCATACCCCCATGGATCAGCTCAGATTCAGGAACAGTGGAACGCATACTGCGGAAGAGCTGATGATAAAAGATGGCTTCAAAGTCTCGTGCAGCCTGTTTTAAGGCCTGCTCATTCTCAGTCATTTTTTCCTCACCCTGAGGCAGGTTCTCCATCCTCTGACTGTGAAGGGCCTCTGTACGTCCGGCCCAGTTCATGGCATCTATGTTCACCTTACTCCCCTCCCTTACATAATCTCCAGCTGGGCATGCAGGGCACCCTGGGCCTTGATGGCCTGCAGAATGGCCACTAAATCACGGGGCGTGGTTCCCACAGCATTCAGGGCCTGTACCAGATCCGAGATAGTGGCACCCCCTACCAGCGCCAGACTGGAATCCTCTTCTTCAATATCAACATCAACCTCTCTGATAACAACCTGATCTCCATCATCCTCGGGATCAATAATTACCTCCCGGGGTTCAATAATCACCGTCAGGTTTCCATGGGCTACAGCCACCGTTGAAATCCTGACATTATGGCCCATAACCACAGTTCCAGTCCGTTCATTAACTACCACCCTGGCAGCAATAGTGCTGGGAACCTGAATCTGTTTAACCTGAGAGATAAAGTCTACCACTCGATTCTCAAACTCCTCCGGCACATCAACCTTTACCCGACTGGCATCAGTGGCTGAAGCCACCTGCATCTCAAAGTTTTCATTGATCTTACTGGCTACATTACCTGCTGTCTCAAAGCGGGGTTGGTTAAGAATAAAGGTCAGCTCCTGGTGCTGGCTGAAATCAACATCGATCTCCTGTTCCACAATGGCCCCCTCGGGAATACGGCCTGAAGTTGGGTGGTTGCGGGTTACCTCAGCCCCCATGCCCCTGACGTTAAAACCACCGATGGAGACCGGGCCCTGAGCCACTGCATAGACCTCCCTATTGGGAGCCTGTAGTGGTGTTAAAAGCAGCATTCCACCCTCTAAGCTTCTGGCATCACCCAGTGAAGAGACACTGACATCGATCTGATCCCCCTGTCGGGCAAAGGAAGGCAGTTCAGCGGTAACCATTACTGCCGCCACATTCCTCACCCAGACATCACCGGGTTCGATATCCACCCCGAAGGTGCTCAGCATATTGGAGATACTCTGGATCATGGCCTGGGAACGACTGCTATCACCACTACCCTCCAGGCCGGTAACCAGCCCATAGCCTACCAGCTGGTTGGAACGTACCCCCTCCAGCCTGGTCAGATCCCCAATGGGAACCATGGGGTCATGGGCATCAACAGGGGCCGTCATTAATAAACACAAACAGAGTGAGAAAAGAACAGCGGCTAACTTCTTCAGACTCCTCATCCTTTTTCCCCCTTTAGAATAACCAGCGCAAAAATCTAGTAACAATACCGGGTTCCTGGTAATCACCGATCACACCTTCACCATGGAACTCGATTTTAACATCGGCTATATAGGTGGACTCAATGGTATTATCCAGATTAATATCATCAGGCCTGATAATTCCTGTCAGTTCTATCTCCTGTTCCTCTTCATTGACAATAATTGACTTGGAACCCTGGATACTGTAGTTCCCATTCTCCAGTACATCCTTGATCTGAACCGTCATCTCCGCTGTAATGGCTCCACTGCGGGTGGTTGTGCCTCCGGTATCAAATCTATCACCACCACCGATACTAAAGGCATCAAAAAAGTTAAAGATACCCAGCCCAGGTCCGGCCTCCACCTCACTGCTCTTGGAGCCATCTGAGGCTGCCTCCTGGGTGGCCTGAGCCTCCTCTATAATGATCACCGTAACCAGGTCCCCCACCTGAGAGGCCCGCTGATCCCGGTTACGATCACCAAAGAGATCTCCCCCCTCGTTATCCCAGAGAGAGGTGGCCATAAGAGGGGCAGTGCTCCAGATTACTGCTCCCATGATCAGGATCAAACAAAGAGAAAAGGTCATCAATTTTCTATCCATAGGATCTACCCTCCTCTAACTGTCAGTATCGATCTGAACAAGGCTCTCCCCAATCACCCTTGCCTGTAAAATCTCCCCACTGTCATTGTTCCTGACCCGTATTAGATCTCCATAGACACCACTTTCTCTGGCCTCCCCCATGACTGAAACCCTGATCATTCCATGCACCACCAGCAGCTGCACCTGATCTCCCCTCTCCACCAGTGGTGGTTTTTCCATTAGATCTGGACCCAGGACAGTGCCTTCATTTAAATTCCTCCTGGCCCTGAGACCCAGCAGTTCCTCTTCCTCCAGAAAGGGGGAGACAGAAAGCCGGGCAAGGTCCTTTGTCTGCCAGTCAAACATGCCCTCCTGTAACTGTTGATGGCGGGCAAGTGAGGTATTAAGAACAGGCACCATGGTCCGGGCCTGGACTGTAAAACGGGGATAGATCTGCCGCCAGCGATCACCATCGATCATGACTTCAATGGGAATAGTATTATCACCAAGGTAACTGAGGGCATCATCACTCAGGGTACGCAGCCTCAGTTCCAGCTCTCCTGCCGGTACCAGTATCTGGTTACCTGCCTGCTGATGGCTGACCACCAGCTCCTCCAGGGGCAGGCCATCCAGTTCCTGCTGCAGGTAATCCATCAGCTTCTGCTCCAGACGCTCAGAAGAAAGGGCTTTGTAATGAGTGCTGATCGTCATTCTGGAAGGAGCAATAAGCTCCAGCTCTGAGAGATCGAAGCCCTCATTCTTCAAGCGCAGCAGTATAGTCTGCCGGGAGATGGTCCTTTCTATACCGGGTGGTGGTGATGAACCCAGCCAGAGAGCCGCTACCTCATCCATCAGCTCCTGGTCCTGACCCTCAATTAGGGCCACCTGACCAAGAAATATATCCCTTCTTTCCACCCTCAGCTCCTCTTCCATTACTATCTCCAGGCTGGAAGCTGAGGTTGTCAGGCCGGTGGTTACCAGCAGCAGAACTAAGAGCAGAGGCCAGAAATAATTGCTATCCTTCAAGAGAACCAGCTCCTGTGTTTATCTGCGCAGCTGTGTGGCTGTATTCAACATCTCATCTGAGGCCTGAATAGCCTTGGAGTTCAGCTCATAGGCCCTCTGGGCGGCAATCAAATCCACCATCTCTTCTACAATCTGCACATTGGACATCTCCAGATAACCCTGACCCAGAGTACCGAAGCCCTCCATGCCCGGATCACCGATAATGGGATCCCCTGAAGCCACAGTAGGGGCAAAGAGGTTACGCCCATCACTGGAGAGTCCTGCCGGGTTGGAGAAACGGGCCAGCTCAAACTGTCCAATCTCATGAGGCATATCATCACCGGCCAGTTTGACGGCAACTGTACCGTCAGCACCAATGGAGATATCCATTGTATCCTCAGGAATAAAAATTTCAGGTTCCACCACATAGCCATCAGAGGTAACTATCCGCCCCATATTGTCCCTTTTTAATGAACCATCCCTGGTATAACCAATATTGCCATCCGGTTTTAATACCTGCAAAAAGCCGTCACCCTCAATGACAATATCAAGGGGGTTACCGGTGCTCTGGTAGCTGCCCTGAGAGAATATCTTCTGAGTGGCAGCAGGCCTGATCCCGTGTCCCACTTCTATTCCAGTTGGGATCTGAGAGTCCTGGGCATTGGGAGTCCCGGCTTCCCTGATTACCTGATACATCAGGTCCTGGAAGTTGACCCTGCTCTTCTTGAATCCAGTGGTATTTACATTGGAAAGGTTGTTGGAGATAACATCAACGTTAAGCTGCTGGCCCTTCATACCTGAAGCCGCAGTCCATAGTGATCTGATCATTCTTTAAACCTCCTTCAAATAAGATTATGCCTGACCCACCTGATTAACTGCCTTTTCCAGTGTCTCATCCTGTGCCTGAACCATCTTCATCTGGGCCTGATAGATCCTGGTCTGGTGAATCATCTCGGTAAGAGTTCCAATCATATTCACATTGGAGCCCTCCAGAAAACCCTGTCTAACCAGTGTGTCTTCTGCCAGCTCAGGTTCACCGGCCTCCTCCTCGGGCATAAAAAGGGTATCACCCTCCTTAACCAGATGCGAAGTCTCGGGGAAATCAACTACCTGGATCTGATCATAGAGTTCTTCCCCCTGCTGCAGAAAACCCTCTTCATCGAAAAAGATACTCAGCTCACCCTGAATCTCGATGGGCTCACCCTCCTGGTTGAGCAGAAAATATCCCTCAGTGGTCACCACCTGTCCCTCCTGATTTAAGGTAAAGTGTCCCTGGCGGGTATAACGCACCCCATTGGGTGTCTCTACCGCAAAGAAACCGGGTCCCTCCAGCGCCAGGTCAAGGGGGTTGTTGGTCTCCCTCATGGGTCCGGCCCTGAAATTGGTATCAGTATAAGCCACCTGTGATCCGGCACCCATGGCACCCAGGGGCCTGCTTCCTGACTGATCAAGACGGTATTTTAACATCTCCGGAAAGGCTTCAATAACAGCGTGATCCTCGCGGAATCCATCGGTATCCACATTGGCCAGATTATTGCTCAGCAGATCCTTTTGCCTCTCAATGGCCAACATACCAGAAGCCGCAGAATATATCCCTTTCAGCAATCTCCTCACCTCCTAAGGCTGAGCTGTTAGCTGCCTGATTATCTCCTCTTCCTCTATCCCGGGAGAAAAATAGTATTCTCCTGCAATTACAAGGCGATCCAGACCCCTATCAATCAACAGGCCCAGAAAATCTTCCCCGTCAGGTATCAGTCCCTTCTCCTCCAGCCTGGCTGCAATTTGAATAACCCTGGCCCCCGGTTCGATATAAAACCTGATCTCATCACTCTCTGGTAGACTGAACTGCACCCTGATCCCCAGGCTGAGCTCCAAATCCCTGGAATGAATGTCCGGCAGAATAACCCCCCTGACCAGCTCTCCTCCCCCATCGGGAGAAGGATTATGTGCTGGTGGTTCTTCAACATACATGAAGACCATAGAGGAGATCAAAAGACCTATTCCCAGGCCCAGAAGAAGATACCGTACCACATGATCACCCCCAGCCATTCATCTTCAGGATTAATCTTAACTCACGGTGTCCAAGGTTTAATCTCTCAGCAATCTCGGTCCTATCATGACCATCATCAAGCATACCTCTAATCTTAATCAGCTGCCGCTGTCGTTCCTGGTTGCCATTGTTTAGATTATACTCAAAGTGCTGATTAAAGGAAGGAGAGCTGCCATTTCCCTTTGAACCGGAAGTGGATTCGGTAACTACCGGCATCCTCTCCCTTTCGTTCAGATCCTCTATCCTCTCCTCCAGTCTTCTCAACAGCTGCAGCTGTTCCTGATCTTCCTCCTGCTGGGAATGAGGATGGAATAATATTAGTATAATCGATATTATTGTTAGCGAAACACCTGCAAAGAAGAGCAGATAAGTCATACCATCCCCCACTCCCTTTAAATCTTTAAATCAACATGCTGTCCTCTGGCATCCTGTGACTTTAATTTATCCCCCTGCTTCTTCTCCTCCTCTTCGCCTTCCTCCCCTACTTCCTGCTGCTGATCACCTGTATCCGCCTTCTCGCGCTCCCGGTGCTTTAAAATCTTTTGTTCCGTCTCCTCTGTTTCAGGGGTCCTGGTCTCACTGCGGGCCCTTTCCTTTAAGTCTTCAGCCTTCAGGTGCCCCTGATCAAGCTGTGGCCTGTCCTGCCGCAGCTGTTCCCGGCTGCTGTCCTCCAGCGAGCGGGGCAGGGTTACATGAGGGTCAAGCGGGTTGTTAACAGACACTGTTGGGCACCCCCTAGTAGGATCTGGTGGCTACATCCCCATCTTCATTAACAAAGACCAGATGACTCTTCTTTTCACTGATCCTGGTGGTGGCACTACCAATGGTCAGCTCCACACCGGAATAGATAGTATCCTGAACACTAATTCGTCCCTGCTGTAAGTGTTCCAGGCGCTCGGTTAATAGATCTCGCTCATGCTCCAGCTCCTCAATCCGGGCCTCCAGCTGATCCCTGGTGGCAGCCATTTTCATTAGCAGCTTCTTTTTGTCTGAAGACAGACTTCCCTCTGTCTTCCTCTTCTTGAGCAAAAGAACGATGGCCTTCATGGCCTTTTCCAGGCTCTGGTGGTCATTCTCCAGCTTCTCCTCAATGGAGAGGACACGGTCTCTGAGTTTGGGGTCAACTCCCACCTTGATTATGGTGGAAGTGGCCAGACTGGAACCGATTACCTTGGCCTCGATCTTATTGCCAGCCATCACCTGACCACCAACGATCAGGCCCTTTCCCTTGACGATAACATCTCCACCGGCCTGCACATCGGAGTGCATAATGGCCCGGTTGACATGCACATCTCCCAGAGCTCTGAGATTGGCATTCTCGGCAAACTTAACCATGATATCTCCCCTGGCCATCAGCTGACCCTTTTGACCACCCTGAAAACCCTTACTGACGATAATATCGCCTCCACTCTCGATACGGGAGGCGCCAACACCACCCTTGATCTCTACATCACCCTCAGCCTTAATTGTAAAGCCATCCTGAACACTGCCATTAACCTGGACATTACCGATAAAATCGATGTTCCCGGTCTCCATATCAACATCGCCATAGACTGTATAAGTTTTATAAACATTAACCCTGCCGGCCTCCTCCACTACCTGCCCCTCAATGAGAGACTTCAGATCATTCTTCTCAGTTTCAACATTCTTTCCCCTGGGCAGGGATACATCATTGGGCCTGGGAGGGGGAATCTCCTCTCCAGTAACCTTCTTACCCGGTTCACCGAATTTAGGTGGGATTCTGGTAACCAGAACATCCCCAGGCATTACATTCTCAATCTTATCCAGGGTCCGGTAGTCAATACTGCCATCCTCTCGCTCCACACCGGCTCTTCCCTCAGCACTGCGCTCAAAGTGGTATTCCAGATACCCATCTTCTCCCTCAGTGGGAGCATCACCGCTGGCAATAAGCAGGTTTTTAACGGGTTTTTCCTCACCAACCAGCTGGTAGAGCCTATTCTTATCCAACCCATATTTGATGCCCGAGGATCTAAGAGCCTGGTCTATTTTCTTTTCCGTTAAGTGTTCACCACCAAGGGGAGGAATATAATCCACACGGGCCTCCAGACCACTTGATGAGATTTGAAAGGATAGTTCAGCATTCCGATCCAGCTCAGGCTTACGGGGAGCAATGGCCACCCATTCACCACTGGCCTCCTCAATGGTATCCCTTAACAGATCCAGATCATACTCCTTAACCTCACGCTCCTCCAGGGCCTTCTTTACTTCCAGCCAGCTGACCTTCTGGCCATTGTTCTGGGGTGGAAATACCCTGAGCATTATCCCCTCTTCTCGGAAGCGGATAGCAAAATGACCATCGATATCCACCTCACCCAGCTCTGCCAGCTCCTCTTCCTCTATTTTACTGGCCGGTTCTTGCTTCTCTTTTAGCTCTACCTGAAAAACCTTTCTTTTTTTAAGACCCAGAAAACCACTATCCTCGACCAGTTCATTAACAATAAGGTCTTCAGGCTTCAAACCACTGTAACCCTCAGCTCTTAATTCCTCTATCGCCTCTTTAATAGCATCTTCTCTGTTATCTGCTGTTATTTTAAGCATCTTATCCCTCCTCAGCTTATGGAGAAACCTGATCTGATTTTCTGACCAAAAAGTCCACGCAGACGATAAATTGCCTTACTGTGCAGCTGAGATATGCGGGCCGATGAAAGTTCCAGTGTCTCTGCAATCTCCTTCAGAGTTAAACCCTCACGGTAGTAAAGTGAGATAACCAGAGCCTCTTTTTCAGGTAATCCCTCGATCAACTCTCCCAATAGTTCAATTACCTCACGCTCACCAGCACTCACTGCCGGGTCCTCTGCGCTCTGATCTGCCAGCAACTCCTGTAGTTCAAACTCCTCTCCTTCATTACAGAGTAACTGCTGCAGGGAAAGGAGTGAAGGATGACGGATCCTGTCCATCAAAGCACGCAGCTCCCCCACCTCAAGACCCATCTCTGCCGCCACCTCTTCATCCTCTGGTGGGCGGTTCAGCCTGGCTTCAAGGGAAGACATAACCTGACTGATCTCTCTGGATTTTTTCCGCCAGGAGGATGGTATCCCCTCCAGCACCCTGAGCTCATCCAGGATAGCCCCCCTGATCCGGGGAACAGCATAGGTACTGAACTTATATCCCAGCTGATGATCAAAACCCTCAATGGCACTGATCAGACCCAGGATACCGTAGCTAAAGAGATCCTCTGCCTCCAGATGAGAGGGTAAGGAGATCAACAGCCTGCCGATAACAAAACGGACCAGAGAAAGGTGTGCAATAATCAGTTTTTCCCTTGCCTGACTGGAACCCTCTTCCCTGTATTGCTTCCAGAGAAGATCAAGATCCTCCTGGTGGGGATTTAAACCCTCCAGCTGATTTTTAAGCTGGTAACCGGCAGCCATCTACATTCCCCCTTAATCCCTGCTTTTAATTGTTCTCTGCTCCCTGCTGACCTCTTCTAGAGAAAGCTCTTCAAAGTCTGCCTCATCCTCTATTTTATTCTGATTATCTTCAGAGTGATTATCATTCTGCTCCTCCTGCTGCCGGGATATAATAATAATTATCAGGCCCATAATCCAGCCCAGCAGTGAGAAGAAAAGCACCACAGTGATTGCCCTCCCCAGGATATCTCCCATCTTTGCTCCGGATAATATACTGCTTAGCACAGTAATTTTGAAGGCCAGAAAGGCCAAAAGAATAGCAAGTCTAGGAGGGAGCTCCTTCACTGCCAATTTCACCCACTTCCTGTTAAGAAAATTTATCTTTAAGT
>CAZXKH010000019.1:0-13461 GCA_964641385.1 uncultured Clostridia bacterium
ACAACTGGGGGTATTATTCATCATTCTTCTCCAGTAATTATGATTGCTTTTTTTAGCTATATTATCAGCTATGGCATTAAGGCTGGCATATACCCCTTTCATGTCTGGCTACCCTTTGCTCATCCAGCAGCCCCTTCACCAGCCAGTGCTATTCTTTCAGGTATAATGATCAAAACGGGAGCCTTTGGGATAATAAGGGTGATTTACAATATTTATAGCCTGGAACTGCTTGGGGGAGTATACTGGAGTGAAATTCTTATTGTGCTGGCAGGGGTAACAATATTTCTCGGATCAGCGGGGGCATTCTTTGAAATCGATATAAAACGACGATTGGCTTATTCAAGTATTGGACAAATGGGATATATTTTGCTGGGAGCAGCTTTCTTATGTGTTCGTGGTCTTACTGGTGCTACCTTTCATATGGCTGCACATGCTATTATGAAGGCCTGTCTCTTCCTTTCGGCTGGAGCAATTATTCATCATACAGGAAAAAGAAAAATTGATGAGCTGGTGGGAGTAGGTAAGGAGATGCCTGTTACCATGCTTTCCTTTTCTTTGGCTGCCCTATCTATGATTGGCATTCCTCCTCTGATCGGTTTTGTGACAAAATGGGAGCTGGGTCTGGCAGCTCTTGGGGCAGGTAAACCCTTTTATATTGGCCTCCTGCTCTTAAGCAGTCTAATGAATGGTATATATTATTTCCCCATTATTATTACTGCTTTCTTTCCCGGAGTTAGGGACAAAAAAAATAAATTCAATGAAGTATCCTGGATAATGTTGGTTCCTATTATGGTCCTGGGTCTGGCTACTCTTTTTTCACCAATTCTGACATTAGATTTGCTTTTTGTCTTGAGTCAAAGAGCAGCTGAGTCATTAATTGACATTTTCTCCTGTCCACCCTATCTGCCCTGAAAGCACTGCTGATAAGTTTTGGCTGTTGGTGATATAAAGCTTAATTATATTTCATGAGAGGGGGAAGGAAGAATGAAGGTCCTGGTCCTCGGTGGATTAGGTAGAATAGGATCTAAGGCTATTGAGTATATATCATTTCTGGATCAAGTAGATGAGGTAATAATTGCTGATAATGATTTAAGGGAAGCAGAAAAAATTAAAGCTGGAATCAATCTGAAAATAAAGTTAGTATATCTCCATATTCAGGAAGAGCATCAGCGATTGCTTCAACTTATAGAAGAAGTAGAGATGGTACTCAATTTAGCTGGTCCTGCATATAAGTTTGGGTCACAGGTTGCAAAGGCTGCTGTTGATGCTGGTGTTAGCTACTACCTGGATATATGTAATGATTATGAGGTAATGAAAGAGATATTTTCCATAGAGGATAGGGCTCGGGAAAGGGGAGTGGTAATACTTGCTGGTATGGGTTGGAGTCCTGGATTAACCAATCTGGCAGTAAAGAAGGGCTGTAAGGATTTTAGTAAAATCGAAAGAGTCCAGATTTCTCTCTGTACAAGTGCTGCTGATGAGAAGGGTTTTGCTGCCATTGCTCATATTCTTAAATCATTGCAGCGCAGGCCGATTTATATTAAAGAGGGTAAAGTGGTTGAGGTTGAAAGGGAGGAACTGGATAAAGAAGTAGTGGTTAACTTTCCTGAACCTTTGGGCAGGAATAGGGTTGTTGATTATGTTCATCCTGAACCCTTTACTTTGGCCAGATATATTCCTGATATTCAAGAACTAAATGTTCGGGGAGGTATGAAACCGACCTGGGTACATAAAGTTACCAAGGGCATGATCAGGTGTCCTCTTTTTAAGAGAGAAAAATATTTGGAGGGTTTGGCTTCTTTGATTTATCGTTATCAGGTTCTTTTTCCCAGAGGAACAGTGCCTTTTTCCTCTTTCAGAGTTGATATTGAGGGTTCTATAGAAAATGAAAGAGTTCATAAGGTGCTGATGATGCTTAATAGAAAAAAAAGCATCGTAGGTATTACTTTGGCTACTGCTCTGGTAATGCTGAAAGAAAAACCGGATATCTTTCCAGGGGTATATGCACCTGAGGGATGCCTTAATCCAGATGTGTTTTTTGCCCGTTTAAGGGACTCTGGTCTGGAATTAATTGAAAAGAACAGGGGGGATAACGATAACTAATTACAGGCAGGGATTGGCAGCAACTTTTTTTTGCAGGTAATAGGACTTATAGGGGTTTGAAATGAAGAATTTTAACCAAGGTCTTGCTGGATATTAAGGGCCATAATGTTTTTTGGCTACCCTTTTCAACCTGTATGGTAAAAAAAATTTGTGTGAGTTAGACCGGTACTGGTGTATCTCCTGGCGCTGTTTTGGGGAGCAGATGATCTGGCTGGGATTTACAGAGTGCTTCTCAGGTGTTATGAGGGGGATGCCGCCTTTTCGTTATTGCTGAAGTAGCTGTAAATATTGGGTTTTGCTCTACAGTTCCTCGCTTTCTTTGTCCATATATTTATATATTATAATTGATAAAATAATCAGAGGGGAAATTTATTTCCCTGTCACCTTTAAGTAAAAAACTTGACTGAACCTTCGTGGCTCGATGGTTTGTCGTGACATTACAAGTTAGCTGTGTTACAATAAAATTACAATGTGAAACGATGATGGGTAGTTAATTTAATTAACTGATAATTGTGATGTTTATGGGGCAACAGGGCTACAATTTGCTTCAGTTTGAATTTTCAATAAATGCAAGAGATAATGGCAAGGGGGAGGTGAAGGGTATGGTTAATGAACAGTCATTGAACGAAGAGGAAATTTTAGAAGGTCAGTTAGCTGAAGGACAGTCTTCGTTAACCAGTTTTGTAGAGTCCTACTGCATGAAGTGTATTTTAGTCTGTGTAATGGTAATTCTTACGGGGATTCTGTTTATCACTATCAATGTTAGAGCCCTAACAGCAGTGGGATTTCTCCTTTTTGGAGCTGGCTGGATTGGTTTTTTGGTGACTGTTGTCAGGAATGTCTCAGATATTAACAAGCGAGAAGAGAGGATTAGAGAAGGGAAAAGGGCTTAAAGGAAAGAATGTAAACAAAGACTTTTTAATACTTCACCCCTAATAAGCATTAGGGGTGAAGTAATTATGTCTTTAATTGAGGTGATGAAAGAGCATGGATCTGTCAGGTGGTATCCTTATTTCCCTGCTATTGCCCTTTGTAGCGGTCATCATTCTTTTTGTCATTCCTCCTGAGAAAAGAACCTTTTTGGTGGCAGGTCTTTTTTTTCTGTTAAGCCTATTATTTATCTTCTCAGCCAGCGAGGGAATTGTGGCCAGTTTAAGCTTTGATTATATTTTCTACCCCTTTATCTTTTCTGCGGCGGATCCCTATTCAATGCTGGCCCGGGTGGCATTTGCTCTTACAGGAGCTGTCTCCATTGCCTATGCAGCCAGGATAAGAAACCGCAGTTTTGAGCTGGTTGCACTTTTAGCCTTCAGCAGTGCCATACTGGTGACCTTTTCAGAGCATTTTTTGACCTTTTTTCTTTTTTGGGAGGTTTTAACCATCAGTGCCTCTGCCCTGATCTTTTTAAAGGGTGATAAGCATTCCTACAGTATGGGCTGGAGATACCTCTTGACACACCTTTCCGGTGGCCTATTGCTTTTTCTGGGCATCATGTTTCATTATCAGGCTACAGGTTCAATGGCCGTAGCTAGACCCGAAGCAGGGCTGCCCTTTTTTGTGATTGCCATTGGGATCAAGACTGCTTTTGTTCCCATGCATTACTGGCTTCCTGCAGCCTATCCTGCTGCCTCCTATCAGGGCAGTGTAATTCTCTCGGCACTGACTACCAAGGCCGGGGTCTATGCCCTGGCAAGGATTATAGGTCCTTCCCTGGGCATTGCATATATGGGAGGGGTTATGGCAATCTTTGGTGTCTTAATGGCTTTACTACAGAAGAAGATGCGTTCTCTTCTTTCCTATCATATTATCAGTCAGGTTGGCTATATGGTAGCCGGTATTGGAGTTGGCCTGGCTTTGAGTGTTGATGGTGGTCTACTACATCTTCTCAACCATATGCTGTATAAAGGATTACTCTTTATGAGTGCTGGGGCAGTTATTTATGCCACCGGTACTGAACACCTGAAGAAGCTGGGAGGTTTATGGCGTAAGTTACCAGTGGCTGCTCTTTCAGGTATGATTGGATCACTGGCCATTGCTGGAGTGCCTCCCTTTAACGGTTTTATTAGCAAAACCATGCTGAAGTATGGAACAAAGGATGAGACTCTGCTCTGGTGGTTATTGATGGTGGCAGGAGTGGGAACCTCTCTCTCCTTCTGCAAGTTTATGTACTTTGGCTTTCTCCGTGGAGATACTGGCAAGGTAAAGGATATCAAAACTGTACCCTGGGTAATGAAGGCTCCCATGCTTATTACGGCCGGTATTATTGTCCTGCTGGGTATTTTCCCTGGAATACTGGGGCGATTGGCCCCCAACCAGTCATCAACCTTTGTTTACAGTACTTCTACGGTTAGAGATGGTCTGATAGTGGCCTTAATTGGAGTGGCTGTCTTTGCCATTATTAAATCCTTCCTTGATCCGGCTAGAGTCACATTGCCTCATCATCTACTGGCAGCGGTTAACGAGCAGGTTAACTACCGAACAGGCCTGGTTCTGGATACCATCAAGAATGTTGGGCGTAAAGAAAACCTGATTAATATTGGCAATGCAATGTGGGTGCTCTTTTTTACCATCACCATTATATTATCAGGTTTTTTACTCCGGATACTCTTCGGATGATATTAAGTCAAGATCTTTATTATAGTTATAGCCATTAAACCCTGCATGAATAAGCGGGGTTTTTTCTTTTTCTAACAGGCGCTTAAAATAAAATACTGTAAAAAGGTCAGTCTTGTAGCAGGTTGTACAAGGAGCAGTTCTGGGTCTCCTTTCCCAGTCGATTTTAAGCCAACCATTTGGCACAGAGGGTTATCAGTAGGGCAATTATAAAGGCGATGGCCAGGTTAACTCCCTGAATGAAGTACAGATAAAGACCAATGATAATTCCCAGGACACCCAGTATTTGATAGACAATCTCTGGCGGTTTCTGCATTTTATTATTCCTCCCTCATTTTTTCTCCTGCCCTGATCATATAATATTTTAGTTGTTTTCACAACTCCTGATGGGAAAATAGTCCACCTGTCTTTGTGTTGCAGGATAATAGTGCCTTGAATAGAAGTATAATTAGTAGTAAGGATTTAAAATAAAAGAACAGGGTGGGAATAGATGATGCCGGATACCGGAGTTGTATATGATCCCATTTACCTTAAGCATGATACGGGTAACCATCCGGAGAACTGGAGAAGACTTGAGGCAGTAGATCAACATTTTAAGGAGACAGGATACTGGTCTCAGCTGATTAGGCTGTCACCCCGTAGGGCTGAAAGAGAGGACCTTTTAAGGGTCCATACAGCTGCTCATTTGGACCATATTGAGCAGATCTGTCAGCAGGGAGGAGGCTATCTAAATCTGGATACTCCTGTTTCAGCAGAATCCTATGAAGTGGCATTAATGGCTGCTGGCGGTGTGCTGAGGGGAATTGATGCTATTATGGAGGGTGAGGTAAAGAAGGCAGTAGCTCTGGTGCGCCCTCCCGGTCACCATGCTACCAGCAACCAGGCTCTGGGTTTCTGCCTTTTTAATAATGTGGCTGCTGGAGCCAGTTATCTTCAGCAGATGTACGGCCTGGAATCGATTCTGATCCTGGACTGGGATTTGCATCATGGTAATGGTACACAGGATATCTTTTATCAGCAGTCAGGTATCTATTTCTTTTCCCTGCACCAGAAGGATTTTTATCCTTTTAGTGGCTATGAAAAGGAGACAGGGGAGGGGGAAGGCAAGGACTGGACACTCAACTATCCCCTGCCGGCAGGAACTTCCAGGGAGGATTATAGGCAGGCCTTTTCTGCTGGACTGAAGGAGGCTCTAAAGTTTAACCCTCAGTTCATATTAATTTCAGCCGGTTTTGATGCTCATCGTGATGATCCCCTTGGTTCACTCTCATTAATTGAGGAAGATTATTTATGGATGACAGAAGAGATTAGAAAAGAGGGGGAAGATTTCTGTCAGGGTAGAATTCTTTCTGTGCTTGAAGGTGGTTATGATCTGAGGGTTCTCAGCCATTCACTGACAGCACACATAAAGGGGCTTTCTGATGAAAGGTGATCGATCACTTGCTTACAGTCTGTTACATAAAGGGATGCTAACTGTTATTTGGCTATTGATGATCCTAATATTAACAGGCCAGGCTTTAGCTGGCTGGAAAACTGTTGAAACAGATAACTTCTATTTTCATTTTCCACAGGAACTGGAGAAGCCTGCCCGTCAGGTGATGGAGATTGCTGAGGATGTACACCGGGAGTTAATCCAGTATTATGATTATCAGAAGCCAGATAAGACACACCTGGTGATCAAGGACGATTCTGATCTGGGTGGTGGCTATGCCGATCCTCATCTACTGGATCAGATAGTTATCTCGCTTGGCCCCTCGCTTGGCAGGGAATTTGGAACAGATTATGAGTGCTGGTTGCGTCTCTTAATTGCCCATGAGTATTCCCATATATTACACCTAAATATCAGAGACGGCGGTTCAGATGGGATCAGGAGAACCCTTGGAAAGATCCCCATGCTCACCACTCCCAACATGTTGCAACCCTGGTGGATGATTGAGGGTTATGCCATTATCGGCGAGACTAAGCTGACAGAAGGGGGCAGAGCAGAGGATAGTATTTATGATATGTACCTGCGAACTGCCTTTTTGGAGGATAGTCTCTACTATTTTGATCAGATTCACGGCCAGTACGATCTTGACAGCTGGCCTACTGGTGGCAAGTCGGTCTATATCTATGGAGCCGCTTTTTTCAATTATTTGGTTGAAGAATACGGGATGGATGATCTGCTGGAAGTAAGCAGAGTTTATTCCCGTCGTCCAACTTCTAGTGTTAATACTGCCTTTGAACAGGTTTATGGCCGTGATGCATTCTCACTCTTTGAGGAATGGAAGGCGGACAGGTATACTCATTATCTTGGCCAAAAGGAGAAGATCTCACAAGAGGAGCTGACAGAGGCAGAGCGGCTGACAGAACACGGTTATGAGACCTATAGCCCGGTGCTAGACCCTGAGGGGAAGAGGATAGTATATTATCATACAGGAAATATGTTTCCAGGCCTTAGGGAGTACTCTCTGGATGAGGAAGAGGATAACTTTCTGAGGCAGGGGTATTATGCTCCTACCGGGCACAGTTTCAGTCCTGATGGTAAGGAGCTGCTGTATTCCAGGGCCGATTACCGGGAGAGTGATAACCTTTACCTTCAGCTGTACTCTTATTCAGAAAGAGAGGATAGAGAGCTGCCTCTAAGGGAGGGTAAGCGAGCCCGTGATCCAGTGAAGACTCCTGAGGGAGGCCTTTTCTATATAGCCATGGAGAAGGGAGAATCGAAGCTTATCTACCGTTCTCCTGCGGGAGAAGAGGAGGCCTTACTCCAGCTGGAGGAGGGGATGCAGTACTATTATCCGCGTTTAAGTCCTGATGGAGATCAGCTGGCCCTGATTATCTGGCGACCCGGTGGTTATCAGGATTTATACCTCTACTCACTGGAGGAGGAAAGGCTTACTGCTCTTACCCAGAACCGGGATACTGTTACAGCACCAGCCTGGTCTCCAGATGGCAGGTTTATTATCTTTAGTGCTGATCCTGAGGGAATATACAACCTCTATGCCTATGAGCTGGAAGAAAGGACTTTCTATCAGGTTACGAATATGATTACCGGAGCCTTTGATCCGGTTGTGGTCCCCAATAAGGGGCTTGTCTTTGTGGGCTACAGTAGTGAGGGTTATGACCTTTACCGAATGCCATATCAACCTGAAGAATGGAAGGAGTATGAATTTGAACAGGAAGCAAGGCTGGAAGTCTTTGAACAGGGTAAAGAGCCTGAGGACCCATTAAGTATTAGCAGTTATAACCCATTACTCTATGCTGCTCCAAAGTATATGATTCCCAGCCTCTATTTGAGTACTCACCGACATTATGTTGGAGTGACTTTAGGTGGCAGGGATCCCCTTGATACCTATCAGTACGAACTGACCCTGGAGTACGAGGGTGATGACTATCCCCTCTTTTATAACTGGCAGCTTGGCCTTGATGCAGGACCTTTGCTTATTAACCAGCAGAGTATTAGAGAATCGGGTGCCAAGATGCGAAGATCTGATCTGGAGTGGGTTGAAAACCATCGATTGCAAGCTATATATCCTCTTTACCAGAGTCTTTTTATGCAAGTACGTCTGGGTGGTGGAGTTATCTATCGTCAGGAGAGATCTGTTCATGACTCAATCAATGAAGACTATCGTGGCTATCTTTTTCTGAATTATGGTACTGTCTCCGGCCGGGATTATTTTATCCATAACAGGGATTTGTTACTACAGTTAAACCTCGATTACCAGCAGCAGGATTATTACTCCTCCCTTATTCTGGACTGGAGGGAGAGGTTCTCCTTTGAAGATAATGGGGATATTGCCCTGCGTGGTGCAGTTGGTCTGGGAGAGGATGATTCTGCCTTCAGGGTGGGAGGTGTTTCGGGGAACTTTCCCCTACGGGGCTATCATCGCTCTGAGACAGGTTCTAAACTCTATTATTTTCAGAGTGAGTACCGTAATACGCTAAAAAACTTTAAGCGTGGTCAGGGGCTGGCCCCTGTCTTTTATGACCATCTCAGTGGTGCTCTCTTTGTAGAGGGAGCCATGCTGAATGAGGAACAGAGTATTCTTAGCTATGGGGGAGAGCTTAGCTTTAAGATTGACTTTATGTACGGTCTGGCTCCCATGAGGATCAATCTTGGATTGGCAACAAACTCTGAGGAGGAAGGAATGAATTTTTACCTTTCACAGGGTATCTCCTTTTAAGTGAGGTGGAAACTGTGTCATACAGAGAGATTATGGAAAGAATAAGGGAAGGTTATGATCCCGAAAAAATGGAAGGTGTCAACGCCCTTTACCAGTTTGAGGTGCAGGGTGAGGATCAGGGTTTTTTCTATCTTCAGGTTGAGGATGGTGAAGCAGAGATGGAGGAGGGGCAGGCAGAGAGCCATGATGTCAAGATAGCCATTGATGAGGATGATTTTTTCAGGATTCTGGGAGGCGAGATTAAGGTGCCAACTGCTTTTCTGACTGGAAAGATAAAGGTTAAGGGTAATATGTCACTGGCCATGAAGCTGCAATCACTGCTTGCTTAGAATATTGACCCTGGTGGTAAAAATAAATAAGGAGAACAATATACAGCCCCACCTGGTTTTGGGTGGGGCTGTTCAATTATTCTCTCTGTAAAGGAATAATTATCTCTGGTAACTCTCTATGGACTCGCAAGCAGTAGTTTTGGCCTTCTACCTGTCCTCCCCTGATTACTTCTTGAACACCACCCAGCTGTGGGATCTATTGCTGGTAGACAAAGGTGTTTAGAATACTATAGTGACCTTATGTGGTCAGGGTTTTATGGGAGTGATCCTGTTTCTTTTGCGTCCGAAGGTCATTTTTGCATTCTAGAATACTCTTTTTCCGGCCTGATAGACCTCTTTTACTTCGGCCATGTCTTTAATATTCTCCAGAGGATTACCGCTGACAGCAATCATATCGGCAGTCTTACCGACTTCAATACTCCCCAGCTCATCATCTATACCCAAAAGTTCTGCAGCCTGGATGGTAGCAGCTCTGATGGCTTCTGATGGTTTCATGCCTGCTTCAACCATCAGTACCAGTTCCTCTGTATTCTTTCCATGCATATTAAAGGGGGTGCCGGCATCTGTCCCCATGGCAATTTTGGCTCCAGCTTTAAGGGCCAGCTGGAAACTCTCACGGTGTCTATCAATAGTTTGAGCTGCCTTTCTTACCGCATATTCTGGAACTCCCTTCTCTTCACCGGCCTCGATTATTCTTTTCGGTGCTGTCAGGGTGGGGACCAGAAAGGCATTACTCTCTAACATTAGCTCCAGGGTTTTTTCATCCAGGAAAATACCGTGTTCGATAGAATCTATTCCCGCCAGCAGTGAATCTTCTATACCTTTTGTGCCCTGAGCATGGCTGGCTGCCTTCTTCCCGGCCCGATGGGCCTCCTCTACGGCAGCCTCCATTTCATCCCTGCTCAGCTGAGCAGATCCCGGCTTGACGCCTTTGGTCAGGACACCACCGGTGGCAATGATCTTGATCTGATCGGCTCCTGCCTTTAACTGTTCCCGGGCTGCTTTTCTAAGCTCATTTCTCCCATCTGCTTCTCTGGCTATCTGATGTCCATGTCCTCCGGTCATGCTCAGGAGTTTTCCTGCCACCAGCATCCTGGGGCCCTTGATCAGTTCGTTATTGATGGCTTCCTTCAATTCCATTTCAATGTAATTCTTTCCACCAAGGTCTCTGATGGTTGTAAACCCCTGTTGCAGGGTCTTCTCCAGGTTGATGGCAGCCTTTAATACTGTTTGGGTTTTTGTTTCTGTTACCAGCCTATTGATTGCATCGGCTGAGGCATCTAGCAGGGAGTGGATATGGGCATCGATTAATCCCGGTAAAAGAGTCATCCCTTCTAGATTAATAACTTCCTCTGCTTCATGAGGGAGCAGCTCACTGGTACCACAGGCAGCAATCCTTCCCTCTTCTACGATTACCACAGCATCTTCAAACATCTCTTCCTGGGAGGCCATAAAGAGATTCATTCCCTGAAAAATCCTGGCCATATTATTGTATCCTCCTTATAAAAAAAGTGGGCTAGATTAAAGCTCATTATATCATTAATACTATCTGCAGACAAAATTCTTCTGCCAACTATTCTTCGGGTTGGCACTTTAATATGGTAATAACTGTTTTAAAGGGCTACAGGTTTTTTAGAATAAAAGATATATAATTTTAAGTGTATTAATTTGCATAGTACAGTAAACTCATAGAAATCCCGCAGGAAACCTCCTCCGTGAAGCGGGTGGGGAGGAATGCGGTCATGTCGTATATCCATACCTGTCTGCATGTTGCAATAAATTACAGTGATGATAGGAGATCCCCAATACGGTTCTCTCCCTTGTTTTGATGTTAAAGCTTCCGCTTTCCTTTCTGAATAATAATTACCTGTTGCAGTATATGTTTTGCTTGGTATTGTGCCGGTTATTAATGCATTTATCCAGTAATTTTTATGACTGCTTGTGCCTTTCCTAAGTCGCTTAGGAGGGGTCTTTTGTCTTAGGGAATGCTGGTTGCCTTTGATTAATCTCAAAATTTCAGTCAGAGGAGAAGAGTCCTTTAAAAGCGCTATCCTCTGAGATTTCCCGGTCTGTGCATTTCCATACTTTGCAATCAAGAAAGACCTGATAGAGATCCTTATCCAGCATGTTATCCTCAATCATGAAGGAGAGAATTTCAAGGGATTTTTCTACCGACAGGGCAGCCTTGTAGGGGCGATCGGAGGCCGTCAGGGCATCGAAGATATCTGCCAGGGCCAGGATCCTGCCCTCAAGGGGGATTTCTGCTCCTGATAGCTGTTGTGGATAGCCATTGCCATTCAACATTTCATGGTGAAGAGAGGCCCAGCTGGGTACATCTTTTAGGTTGGAGGTAAAGGGAATTTTTTGCAGTATTCTGTCCGCAATCTCCACATGGTCTTCCATAATCTTTCTTTCTTCTTCAGTCAGGGTTCCCTTGGAGACGGACAATGCTTCCAATTCTTCTTTGGTCAGCCACCTTTTCTCTCTTCCCTGCCCATCAGTGTATGTAAGCTCTGCGATCTCCTGTAGATGAGCAAGTGTCTCATCATCCACGAAGAAGGAGGGATCATTGGCTCTGATAATTAATTCTCGAGCTTCCTCAACATTCTCTCCTCTGTTGGGATCTATAGCTTTGATATAATCCAGACGGAGTTGAATAATATCCATCCTTTCCTCCAGTCGGGTGGCCTTATTCATCACCGAGAGAGGGATGGCAACTTTACCTATATCATGTAGCCAGGCGGCCATTACCAGCTGTCTGGTTCGATTCTCATCAAACTCTTCCTCAGCCAGTGGACCGGTAGTTATTTTGTTAATGCACTGGCTGAGCTCAAGAGAGAGGCGTGCTACACGGCGGGTATGGTTGGCATTATATGGTGTGCGGGCATCAATGGCTGTGGCCATTACCATGACAAAGGATTGAAAAAGGTTTTCTATTTCAGCCATCATCTGAGTCTTTGTCATTGAGATGGCTGCCTGTGATGCCAGGGATGAGATTACCTTTTCTAAATGAGGTTTAAAGGGGATTGTTTTTCCAAGTTCATTACAGGCATTGATCAGCTGCAGGACTCCTATTACTTCCTGTCGATGGTTTTCAAGGGGAAGGACAAGCATTGAGGTTGTCCGGTACCCGGTAAGGCTATCGTATTTTTTTGGTCCAGAAAAATCGAATCCCTGGGCCTGGTATACATCGGGGATATTTACAATCTCTCTGGTGATGGCAGTATAGCCGGAGACACTGGTTTTTTCTATTTTAACAGGTGGTAGATCGATGGGTTCACCGCTGCCACCCTGGAAGATGTTAAGGCTTTCATTCTGAATAATGGAGAAGATTAACCGGTCCTTCTCTCGTAGATAAAGGGTACCGGCATCTGCCCTGGTGATTTTTCTTGCCTCAGTCAGTATTCTTTCCAGCAGGCGGTTATGATCTCTTTCTGCTGAAAGAGAGATGCCAATATTGAGTATATTTTCTACCTGGTTTAGAACCTTAGGGTCATAAGTTGTCATAATAAAATCTCCATTCCTTCCCGGGCTGTAAAGGCCTGAGGGTACTTATTCCGGGCTTTTTTTTCTATCTTCTCCAGCTGATCATCTGTCCTGAAGATGGCATGGTGAAAGAGGGCCAGCTTCTTTGCTTTGGCTGCTTTGACAAGCCTGATACCCTCCTGCCAGGTGGAGTGTCCCCAGCCCCTTCTATCTGGTAGTTTTCCTTTTCCCTGGTACTCTTGATCTGTAAAGTTGGCATCATAGATGACAAGGTCACTTTTTTCTATAAATTGGGCCAGATCTGCATCGATTTCCTGTCGGTGTTCTGTATCTGTAATATATGCACAGGATTTATTTCTATAGTTAATGCGGTAGGATATACAGCCACCGGGGTGGTTGGTGCTGCAGGTGGAGATGGTTATGCCATCACCAAGATCGATGCTTTCATTCTCCCCAATCTCTATAAAGCATGTCCTGGCTTTCATTTCCTCTAATTGGACCGGGAAATTGGGGTAATCCATCAGGCTACTCATAATCATGGAAAAGCTCTTTTCTCTCTTGCTCTGACCATAAATATTAAAGCTGTTGCCTCCTTTAAAGGCTGGCAAAAAGAAGGGAAAACCCTGAATGTGGTCCCAGTGTGGATGGGTAATAAAGATATCTCCTTTAATCTCTTTCTTTTTATTGATCAGTGTATCGCCAAGGCTGCAGATTCCTGTTCCTGCATCAAGAATCAGCAGTCGCTCTCCGATCTTTATCTCAAC
>CAZXKH010000020.1:0-13439 GCA_964641385.1 uncultured Clostridia bacterium
TTCTGCAACCCATATTTGATCCTGGATTTCATCCATCGAGCTATGGATATCGTCCTAACCGTTCTTGCCAGAGGGCAGTAGAGAAGGCAGAACGGTTCATGAATCGATATGGATTAAAGCATGTAGTTGATATGGACTTATCGAAATGCTTTGACCTACTAGATGATGAGTTAATAATCCAGAGCGTAAACCGCAAGGTTAGCGATGGTAGTGTTCTCAAATTAATTCGCAAATTTCTTGAGACTGGAGTCATGGTTGATGGCCAGATAGAAGAGGTTAAATCTGGAAATCAGCCAGGGGGAGTAATCTCACCTTTGCTTGTCAATATCTATCTAGACTACTTTGATCAGAAGATGAAGGCAAAGGGAGTAAGGATAGTGCGAACAGCTGATGACATACTCATCTTTGCCCGGAGCAAGCTGGAGGCAGAGAGATATTTTCAGTTGGCGAAGGAAATATTGGAGGGAGAACTTAAGCTTACAGTAAATGAGAGTAAAAGTTCTCTAACCAACGTATATGCCGGAGTATCATACCTGGGATTTACCATCTATTAAAAATGGGTAATGATTGATCCTAAGAGGCTGAAGAGGTTCAAGGACAAGATTCGAAGGATAACCCGTAGGAATCAGGGTAGGAACCTCAAGGAAATCATAAAAGAACTTAATCCTGTTTTGAGAGGATGGGCGAATTATTTCAGGTCAGCTAACTGCAAGGGAGTCTTTAAAGAACTGATGCATTGGTTTCGGCGCAGATTGAGAATGAGAAAGATGAAGGAGTGGAAGAGTTGGAAGGCATTACACAAACAGCTTCACTGACTAGGTTATATGGGCGAATTTGAGAAGATCTCAGTAACAAGGTGGAGTAATTCTAACCGTTGGTCAATATGATTCTTCCTAACAAATGGCTTGACACTCAGGGACTGATTAACTTGGAAAGATACAGTGTTGGAATTTTGTCCTATTACCGTGAAGATAATGGTTAAGATTTTTCAGGAGCCGTGTACGCGATCCTTAAGTATGGTTCTGTGAGAGGGATACAGTGGGGGTTGATCGCCTCAACTTTACCCTACTCGATTTATTTATTTTTCTTACTATCAGGAAGATTAATCCCTTTCATTAACCTTCCACCACATGACGGCAATTTTACTGGAGCTCTTTTCCTGATAAAATCCATCCAGACTGGCTCTGTAGACTCTTCTTTTTATTATTTCATCTATCTTGGGGCCTTGCTTACCAAAGATGGCAAAGTACTGACGGTAGTTTTCCACCAGAGTTACTGCCTTCTCCCGGTAGGAGTACTCCTGCTGGACAAAGCTGAGCTGTGGATAATAACCCAGCAGGTAGAGGATGTTGAAGGGGTAGGAGATATCAAAGCTCTTGCCCTGTAGCCTTTCACCCATGATCTCTTTCCAGAGCAGATGGCGGAGATCCTGTTTTTTTCTGCTGGCAGGACAGATATAGAGGCAGTATTTACCGGCAAGCTCATTCATTTTTTCCAGGCTTTCCAGGTTATTGACTGCCGGGCAGCTGGCAGCAAGGACCAGATCGTACTTTCCATTCCCTTCAGTTTCCTTCCAGTCCTTATTTTCAAGTATTATGTTATTGATATTATTCTTTTCAGCCTCAGGGGCGAGCATCTCAAGCATCCCTTTGGAATTATCCATCCCAGTCACCTTACCGGCTATTTCAGCCAGTGGTAGGGTGAAAGTTCCAGGGCCACATCCAATATCAAGCACCTCCATGCTGGAATTGATTATTCCCTCCCTTTGCCAGGACTTAACCAGCATTCTGTTGCTGGCTCTAAGAGCACGACTTATTCGCTGATAGGTGGGTGCATACTGATTCCAGAAGGCCTGCCAGAGGGCGGGATCCCTTTCCTGGCTGTAAAGAGAAGATTCCTCTCTTGCCTGCTTCCACCTTTGATTGTAATAATCTACATCGGGAGCTTCTATCTCCACTCTCTTCACTCCTGCCTTCTTTTATTGTTCATTAATCTCTACCGGATCCAGGGCATCCCTCAGTCCATCACCCAGAAAGTTAAAGGCCAGCACAGTGATCATAATGGCCAGTCCTGGAAAGATGGTGGTATGTGGTGCTGTACGCAGAAAGGGACGGCCTGCATTTAACATTGATCCCCATTCAGCTGCAGGAGGCTGAACCCCCAGTCCCAGGAAGCTGAGAGCAGCTGCAGCCAGAATTACATGGGCCATTCCCAGGGTGGCCACAACCACTACTGAGGCCATTACATTGGGCATAATATGGTGAATGATAATCCTGATATCCGATGCTCCCAGAGACCTTATTGCCTCCACATAATCCCTCTCTTTTACTGACAGAACAGCACCTCGTACCAGGCGAGCATAGCTGGTCCAGCCAATAAGGCTCAGGGCAAATAGAATACTGAACAGAGAGGGTCCCATTATTCCGGCGATTACCAGGGCCAGGATAATTCCAGGAAAGGCAAGGAGAACATCGGCTGTACGCATAATTATTTCATCAATTAGGCCACCATAATAGCCGGAGATGGCACCAAGGATGACTCCGACCAGGGAGGTAATGCCCACCACAGTAATCCCCACCTGCAGGGTAATTCTGGTACCGAAGATTAAACGGCTCAACAGACATCGGCCCATATGGTCTGTTCCCAGAGGATATTCCTTTCCCGGAGAATGCAGTCGGTTTGGAAGATCAGGTTCCATGGGGTTATGTGGTGCTATCCAGGGGGCCAAGATGGCTGTTAGTGAGAGCAGGGCAATAATGGCCAGACCCGTTAAGGCCAGCCTGTGTCTTCTTATTCTTTTCAGGGCTTCAGAAAAGGGATCACTGTTTTCTTTTAGACTGGTAATGAGATCATGCATTATAATCAATTATCCTCATATCTTATTTTTGGATCAAGCCAGGTATAGGAGATATCCACCAGTAGATTGATGCTGGTATATATCAGGGCAAAGAAGAAGACACAGCCCTGAATGACTGGAATATCACGGGCGAAGATGGAATCATAAAGGAGACGACCAATTCCCGGTCGGGCAAAGATAACCTCCACGATTACAGCACCCTCCAGCAGTGAGCCAAACTGAAGGCCGATGACAGTCACCACCGGGATCAGCGCATTCTTCAGCACATGTCGAAAAAGGATTATTCCTTCGGAGAGTCCCTTTGAGCGGGCACACTTAACGTAATCCCTGGGCAGAGTCTCCAGAATATTGGACCTGATCAGCCTGGTGGTAATGGCCGTCATACCGGTACCCAGGGTTAATGCCGGCAGCACCAGGTGTTTTATCTCTCCACTGCCAAAGACAGGGAAGAGACCAAGCTGCAGTGAAAAGAAGAGTATTAGCAGCAGAGCCAGCCAGAAGTTGGGCATTGAGACCCCCAGCAGGGCACCAAGCATGGTAATACTGTCCAGCCACGAGTACTTCTTTACAGCCGAGAGGATACCGGCGGGAACAGCTATTACCAGTGAGACCAGCATGGCTGCCAGTGCCAGTTCTGCTGTGGCCTTAAACCTGCCAGTTATTTCCCCCATTACCGGGCTTCCGGTGCGAAAGGAATAACCAAAGTCCCCCCGGAGAACCCCGCTTAACCAGTAAGCGTACTGAATAATAAGTGGCTGATCCAGCCCCAGTTCACTCTCTATTCTGGCGATGGCACTTTGTGTTACATCCTCACCGTACTTCTTTTCCGCGATTATCTCTGCCGGATTACCGGGCACAAAATGTATCAGGGAATAGGTTATAATGGAAACACAGAAGATGATAAAAAACATGTACCCTATTCTTCGCAAAAGGTATGATTGTATGTTGGATCACCCTTAAAATTAGCATTCTTGGTTTCTTATTCCAGGTAGATGTCTTCCCAGTTAACGGTAAACCAGGGGTGAAGGGTATAACCCTTAACATTATCACGCACAGCATTAATCAGCACCTCGTCATAGATGGGTATAAGGGGCAGCTCCTCGGCTGCAGTCTCCTGAATACCAGTCATCAAATCACTGGCCTGATCATCATCTGGAGTGGACATCAGCTCCTCTATAGCTTCGTCCAGCTCAGAGTTTTGATAAAAGATGCCCATGGCCAGAGTATTGGAACCTTCGGAATGGAGCCAGTCATAAAGCCGGTTGTGAGGTGAAATACCGGCCCAGGGACGAATAGAAAGATCTGCCTCACTCTTTTGGAGGGTTTCACGCCAGAGGCCGGTCTCCATGACTTCTATCTCGACCCTGATTCCAACCTCTTTCAGCTGGTGCTGAATTATCTCGGCAATTGTCTGGTATGGCCAGCGCCCGATCAGACCGGAGGCCAGCACGAAGCTTAGCTGGCACTCTTTTCCATCTAACTCCCTTATTCCATTGCTGTTGATATTATTCCAGCCTGCCTGATCTAATAATTCCTCAGCTTTTTCTGGCCTGTTGAACTGATAAAGGTCTTCAGGATGCATCCAGTCCATTTCTGAATAAGGGATAATACTGCTCATCACCTCTCCCTGTCCTTCAAGGGCATACTGGATAATACTGGCGGGATCAATGGCGTGCATGATAGCCCTTCTAACTCTAACGTCATCCAATGGGCTTTCTGCCGTATTCAGGCTCATGTAGTGGGGGACAGCTCCTGCCACACTCATTAACTCTATGTCGTCATGAAGTTTGAGGGTTGGGACCTGTTCAGGAAGGACTCCACCGGTATCGATGATCATATCGATCTCTCCGGCCTCCAGAGCCATCATGCGGGTGGTGGCATCAGGGATTACCTTTAATGTTATTCTCTCCAGTCGGGGTGAAGTTCCCCAGTAGTCATCATTGGCTACCAGCACCATTTCTTCATCGGCAGTCCAGCTCTCCCTGATAAAGGGTCCAGTTCCAATGGGCTCCTCTATGTTGCCCTCATCATCAACAGCCCTGGGACTGATCATGGCCGCTCCCGGCCAGGCCAGGGTATAAAGAAAGGGAGCAAAGGGTTCACTGTGTGTGATCTTAACCTTGTGTTCTTCCAGGACCTCAATCCTTTCCACAGGTCCAAAGCGTCCAGGCCATACCTCTGCTGCGCGCCTGATATTATGGACAACACTCTCAGCATTAAAGGGAGTCCCATCATGAAAGCTGACACCCTCTCTTAGCTTTATGGTCCAGTTCAGTGCATCCGCTGATGTATCCCAGCTTTCTGCTAGTCCTGGTTTTAAACCAAGTTCAAGGTCTTTAAAGATTAGGGGTTCAAGGACCCGAGTTAGCGGTGGATGAGCACCGTAATCATACATTGTGGCCGGGTCCCTACCCATGCCTGCAGTAATGGCATCCTCTGCCAGGGCAGTGGGTTGTAAAGAGATCAAAGCAAATAAGAGCAGCATTAAAAAGAGAGTCTTCCGGTACATTTTTTACCTCCTGTGTGTTACTTTATATTTATTAGTGCTACTATAATATTCAACAGAAATAATAATATTCCTGCCTGAGGCAAAAAAAAAGAAAAATAAGATTATTTATGTTTTTCTAGCTCTTAGGATTAGTGCTACTCTGAATAAATGGCTATTGATTGCGAAATAATAGGATGAGAACTCAATAATGAGACTTCGGGAGATGAGTATTAAGTGAAGAAGTTTAAAGAAAAAAGAGCCTGGTTTGTTCTGGCCGGTGTTATACTTTTATTCGGTCTGGGTTTTTTGTTTTATCAACAGACCCGGACCAGGGTAAGGGGGATTGTTGAAGACCCCCAGGCTCAACAGACTGAAGAACCCATGGTAGTAGTGGAGAAGACTGAAACAGGTGAGACCAGAGAGATTATGATGGAGGAGTATGTGGCCGGGGTTGTGGCCGGAGAATTAAAGGGCAAGGAGTGGCCCCTTGATGTCTTTGCTGCTCAGGCCATCCTGGCCCGGACCTTTGCTATGGAGCTGATGGAACGCAGTGGTGGTTCCATTAGCACTGATGTGGAGGAGGCCCAGGCCTATGATTCTGAGGCTGTAACCGACACCATACGCCAGGCGATAGAAAAGACCAGGGGTGAGGTAGTGCTGCATGGTGATGATTATGTTCGGGCCTGGTTTCATTCCAGTGCCGGAGGACATACTACCCTGGCCCGGGTGGGACTGGCCTTTGACAAGGAGGAGCCACCCTACACCACGGCGGTGGAATCACCCGATCAGTATGCTCCTGAGGATGAGCGCAACTGGGAAGCCTCCTTTACTGAAGGAGAGATCCAGCAGGCCTTAAGGGAAGAAGGAGTAGAGAATGTGGGTTCAATAGAGGAGATAAAGATGCTGGAAGAGGATGAAAGTGGAAGACCCCTTGATCTGAAAATAATTCATCAGGAAGGAGAAGAGATTCTCAGGGCAGCAGATTTTAGAATTTCAATTGGTGCCGATGAGCTTCTTTCAACCCGTTTTGAAGAGATAGAGAGGAATGAAGAGGGATTTGTCTTCAGGGGCCAGGGATGGGGACATGGAGTGGGAATGAGTCAGTGGGGTGCTTATGCCCTGGCTAAAGAGGGAAAGTCACCTGAAGAGATTATTGAGCATTACTTCGACCGTATTGATATTGTTCATCTCTGGGAGTAGAAACTCGGGGAAGGGTATTAATAGACCTCCATCTGTGGTTATGGGTGGGGGTTTTAATTATTAAGGCGCTAAATTGTGTAACATAGAATGTGATAAGGGAATAACTAAATAGTATAAATGATCTGTCAACTGGAGGGTTTATCTTGATTCCAAAGCTGATAAGTATCGTGGTTGTAACCTTTAATCTCTATGAATATACAAAAAAGTGCCTGGGCAGTATAAAAAAGTACAGCCGTCAACCCTACGAATTAATAGTTGTTGACAATGGTTCCAAAGATAACACAGCTCAGCTGGTGGAAGGTAGCTGTGATCGGTTAATAGCAAATGAAAGAAACCTGGGTTATCCAGGGGGTTGCAATCAGGGCATAGAGGCTGCCCGAGGAGAATATATTCTGTTGCTTAATAATGATACTATTGTTACCCCCAACTGGTTAACAAATTTAAAGCTCTGTCTTACCAGTAGCAGGGAGGTTGGTATTGTTTCACCACTGACTAACAGGGTGGCCAATCCCAATTTCAAAGTTGATGTTAGCTTTAAAAATGAAGCAGAAATTGAACATTTTACTAAGGAGTTCAATCAACATAATCCTGAGCGATGGTTTGAATACCATGTGCTGCCTGGATTTTGTATGATGATCAAGGCTAGGGTCTTTAGGGATACAGGTAAACTTGATGAGCGGTATGGACTGGGATTATGTGAGGACTATGATCTCTCTCTAAGAGCCAGAAGGGTGGGTTATAAACTGTTATGTGCCGGGGATACCTTTGTCTATCATTATCGGAGCAGAACCTTTGCTGGCAACAATATTGACCGTGAAAGGCTATTAAAAAAGAATACCATGATCTTTAAGAAAAAATGGGATAATTCTTAAGCTTAGAAGCCTCCAGTTTCAGAACTTTGTCCTGAAACTGGAGGTATAATTCTACTATTATGCTGCAATAGCTTTCTGTTGTAGATTTACTTTCCATTTAATGATTATAAACTGGAGGGGAAAAGGAACCGGCTGGGCAAGCAGCAGGAGTTTAGCTTCTTTCATAGAGATAGAGTATGAAGCTAATAGCTATCTGCTGTAATCTCTTTAATAAACAGGCAGAAATTTATATAACTTTATTTAGAATAAATCCATGAAAGGGGTGGTTTTTTGGCCTCTTTTATTGTATAATCGGTTATGAAAACTAATGTAACTTTGAAGACTCAAATTTGATAAAACTCGAAGCCGGTCTTTGGTTTATTTTTGGTCAGTAATGCTTTTTATACCCGTTATCAGGATACTCATTTTACGAGGGAGTGTTTCTTTTGTCAGAGTTAAGGAAAAACCCTCTGAGTAACCGCTGGGTTTTAATTGCTCCTCAGCGTGGAAGAAGGCCCTCATCCTTTGCTGGAAAGGAAGAAAGGGACAGCAGTGACCAGTGTCCCTTCTGTCCCGGCAATGAGGATCTTACTCCCCCAGAAATATACAGGTTTCCCGAGGAGAGTGAGGAATGGCAGCTCCGGGTGATACCCAACAAGTACCCGGCTATAGAACCAGCAATAACAAATCCTTCTACCGGTATCGGTCTTAGAGAAACAAAAGCGGTAACTGGCCAGCATGAAGTTATAATCGATCATCGCAAACACAGCTGTAAGATTTATGCTTTTAACAGTCGTGATTTCGAAAACCTTTTACAAGTTTATCAGAGCCGTTTGCGGGCTAACCTTTCATCTCCCGGTATTGCCAGTGTAGTTTTGTTTAGAAACTACGGGCATCGTGCCGGGGCATCACTGGATCATCCTCACTCTCAGTTAATATCTCTCTCCTTTGTGCCCCAGTGGCTCAGGAGAGAACTGGATACACTGGCAGACTATCATCACCAGAGTGGGGAGTGTCTCCTCTGTCAATCGTTGGAAACAGAAGAAAAAAGAAGGGAGTTGATAGTTGCTCAAAACTCATATTTTACTGTTCTGGCACCCTTTGCTTCCTTGTTTCCCTGTGAACTATGGATTGTTCCCAGAGATCATAATTCTTCCCTGTCTGATCTTTCTGGTAGGGAGCTATCCTGCCTGGCCCATCTTTTACAACAAACAATTAATTCTCTGGGAGTGCTTTTAGAAAGGCCATCTTTAAACTATTACTTTCATCTAGCTCCATCTGGAGAGTATTTTTTCCACTGGCATCTGGAGATTATACCAAGGATTTCAATACCGGCCGGATTTGAGTATGCAACAGGGGTAATGATTAACACCTATGCACCACAGGAGGCTGCAGAGCAGCTGAGATCAATAATTAATGAAGGATAATAATACTGCCAATTTTTAATCAAAAAGTGGAGGGAAATCAATGTTAAAGGGCTTTACTCTTCAGGATGAAGTAATGGATCGCTGTAATTTATTTGGACCGGCTGATATTATGGTTGGCATTCCCAGCTATAACAATGCAGAAACCATCGCTTTTGTGGCTGAGATGGCGGGGAAGGGACTAAGTAAGTATTTTGGTGATTTAACCTCAGTTATTGTTAATGCTGATGGAGGTTCTATTGATGGAACTGAGGAGGCCTTTATGAATGCCTCTTTACCATCTAATATCAGTTCTTTCTCATTCCCCTATCAGGGTCTTTCAGGTAAGGGGAGTGCCTTTCGAAGTATCTTTGAGCTGGCCTCTATGTTGAAGACCAAGGTCTGTATATTCCTTGATTCAGATCTTAAAAGTGTGTCGGCTGAATGGATAAAACTTTTGGCTGAACCTGTCTTGGAGGATGAAGTGGATTATATAACCCCTCTTTATACCAGGCATAAGTACGATGGTACCATTACCAACAATATCTGCTATCCACTAATCAGGGCTCTCTATGGTAAAAAAGTAAGACAGCCCATCGGCGGGGACTTTGGTTGCAGCACTCCACTGCTGGAAAAATTTCTGCAGCGCAATGTCTGGGAGAGTGATGTGGCCCGTTTTGGTATTGATATCTTTATGACTGTCAGTGCCATTAATGAAGGCAGTAGGCTGGGACAGGTTCATGTGGGCACCAAGGTACACGATCAAAAAGATCCTGCTGCCCACCTGGGACCAATGTTCAAGGAGGTAGTTGGTACCTTCTTCTCCTTGATGAAGGATTATGAAAGCTGCTGGAGAGAAGTAAATAAGATTGAGCCCATCAGGGTGCTGGGAAAGCTGAAGGACTCATTGCCAGTAGAAAATGTGGAGGTTAGATTATCAGCACTGATTGATAAATTTAGGTCAGGTTACCATGAGAACCAGGCTTCCTGGAAAAAAATATTCTCTTCTCAGGTTTATCAAGATCTGAAGCAGCTGGCCCTGCTTCCAGATGATAAGTTCAATTTCCCCATGGAGCTCTGGGCCTGCAGTGTTTATGAGCTTGCCGCTTATTATAACCATACTCATGAGAAAGAGAAGGTGATCGAGGCTTTAATTCCTATTTACTTTGGGCGGACAGGTGATTTTGTCCTCTCAACTATGGATCTTTCCTCTACAGAAGCCGAGAAAGTGGTTGAGAATCAGTGTCTTACTTTCGAGGGCTTAAAGCCCTATCTTCTTCAGAGATGGAATGAGAATGGCTTAAACTAGTAGTCCTCTGTAAATAAGCCCCAGGCTAATCATAATTAGCCTGAGACTTATACTCGCCTAGCAAGGCAGGAAGTCTGTCTGCAATCTTTGTTTGCTGGAGGATGTCACGTTTAATACCTGTCTCCCTTGAGCATAATAGCTCTTAGGGAGGCGTCTAATATGTCAGAAAAGGATCAATTATCTCTCTGGTTGAGGGGAAAGGTGCAGGACCTGGAGATATCAGAGGAGCTGACAAAGGAAGAAACTATCTGGTGGCCATATTATTGTCACCGGTGGGATATGATAACAGAACAACTTGGTGGCCCATTTCAACTGGAGATTAATAAAGAAAACCAGGAGGGGGATGACCTTTAATCAGGGTCATCCTTTTTTATTTCTTATATAGTTTTGCCTGTTATGCCTTATTAAAATATTCCGAAAATATTCCTTGACAATATTCTTACAATAATATATAATGTTCCATAAATTGATTAAATGAATAATTTCATTCAAACAAATACTAAATGAAATCATTCATATATTTAAGTTTATTTACCGATGAAGGGATAGGGAGCAGGATAAATCCTACATTATCAATAGGGGGTGGTGGTGAAAAGTAGAACTTAAATCAAGAAATATTACTGAAGTAAGTAGGGTCTCTGGCATCGAATAATTTAAGGGGGAACATATTAATGAGTAAAGTTGTAAGGATTATTTTAATCATATCATTAATTACATTCTGTTTTGGAAGTTTTGCTAGTGCCAGTCAGTATATTGGTATTGCCACTGGTTCTACTGGGGGCACCTTTTACCCTGTGGGTGTAACTGTTGCTACCGTTATTGAAGATGCAATTGGAGAGGAGATGGGTGTCAGGTTTTCCGCCCATACATCAGGTGGCAGTGCTGACAATTTGCAGATGTTAAGGTTTAATGAAATCGAAATGGCTGTGGTTGGTTCTGTGCCTACTTCCGAGGCTTACCTTGGAATTAATGACTACGAAGGTCAGGCAATAGAGAATGTTCGTTTTTTGACTGCCATCTATCCTGAGGTTGTACAGTTAATATATCGAGAGGATAGTGGAATTGAGATTATGGATGATTTTGTTGGCAGAACTGTTGCAGTTGGTCCTCCTGGAGGTGGAGGAACCTTTTATCTGCCAACAATCTTTGGTGTAGTTGGTGAATTTACCTTTGATGATCTTAATGCTCAATATCTTGGTTATTCCGATTCTGTTCAGGCCATGCAGAATAATTTAATCTCTGCCGCATACTTAGGCTCCAGTTATCCAACCTCAGCTGTCTCTGAGATTTATGCCAGCCCGGTGGATGTTGATATGATCGAGTTCAGTGATGAAGAGCTGGAAATGATCAGGGAAGAAGCTCCCTACTATGCCAGAATAGTTATTGAAGAGGGTACCTATCCGGGGCAGGATAGAGATCTGCATTTAATAGGCTTTAAGAGCGCTCTGGTTACAACTGATGAACTGGATGAAGATCTTGCCTATCGAATGATGGAGGCATTCTATCTTGAAAGACTGGATGAGTTAAAGGAGCGGCAGGCTGCTCTGGAACCTGTTGAGCTTGATGAAGCTATTGTAGGTTTAACAGGAGCCCCATTACATCCTGGTGCTGCAAAGTTCTATCAGGATCAGGGGATTGAACTACCTGATGAATTAATTCCTCCTGAGATGAAATAAGCTAACTGTTTGACATATTGGAATTTATTGAGGAGCCTGGTTGTTAAAGCAATCAGGCTTCTCAATAAATTATTATGAAAGAGAGGGGTAATAAATGGCCGCCGAAAAAAAGGATGATAGTAAGTATAAAAGTAAGACCAGAAAATTAACCGGTAAATTCGGTTCATTTGTCTGGGTTTTTGGTATCTGTATCTCTCTGGTGCATGTCTGGTTTAACAGCTTTGGCCTCCTGGGGGTAATCCAGAAAAACCTTATGCATTTATCACTATTAATGGCCATGGCCTTTCTGATTATCCCGGCAACCAGAAATTCTCCCAGGGAAAGACCATCTTATCTGGACTGGCTGCTCTTTGCCTTGACACTGATCTGTGGCCTATACTTCTTTAGTGGATATATTCGCCTGGCAGAATCCATGATGGTCCCCATAACAACTGATTTTATCTATGGTATTGTCTTTTCATTGCTTTTAATTGAGGCTGCCCGCCGTACTGTTGGTCTGCCACTTACGATTCTCGGTATTCTTTTTGTTCTTTATGTCTACGTTGGTCCCTATATGCCAGGGGAACTGGCCCATAGAGGTTTTGGCTGGGAAAGGATTCTGGTCAGGATGACAATGACCTCCGAGGGTATTCTGGGAGTAGCAGTAATGGTTTCTGCCTCCTATATTTTTATGTTCATTCTCTTTGCCAGTTTTTTGAAGGCTACCAAAGCCTCCCAGTTCTTTAATGATCTGGCCCAGTCCATTGCCGGCAGATCAAGGGGTGGACCGGCCAAGGTAGCTATCTTTGCCAGTGCTTTAACAGGGACTATTAATGGCAGTTCTCAGGCCAATGTGGCTACTACAGGATCCTTTACTATTCCGCTGATGAAGGATACCGGTTACAAACCATACTTTTCCGGGGCTGTAGAGGCAATAGCGTCAACTGGTGGGGTTTTGATGCCTCCCATTATGGGAGCTGCAGCCTTTATTATGAGCTCATTGATTGGGATTCCCTATTCTACAATTTTAATGGCAGCCATTACCCCTTCTATTCTGTATTATTTTACCCTCTATAACATGGTTGATTTACGGGCTGCAAAAAGGGGAATTCTCGGCCTTGAAGCCGAAGATTTACCCAACCTAAAAGATGTTATCTTCAGGCGTGGTTATTTAATTCTTCCTCTGGTCCTGATAATCGTAACTCTTATGGTTGGTTACAGCCCGGTTATGGCCGGCTTTGTGGGCATTGTTTCATCAATACTGGCTGGTGCTTTAAGAAAGGAGACCAGGTTATCTTTGATGGATATTGCCAATGCTCTGGCAGAGGGTGCCCAGAATGCAACTTCGATAGCAATTATCTGTGGGCTGGTAGGTTTTATTATTGGTTCGGTTGGAATGACCGGGATTGGACAGACAATAGGTTATAATATAGTAAATCTGGCCGGAGGCCAGTTATATCTAACTGCCATTTTAAGTATGATTGTGGCCATCATTCTGGGCATGGGCCTACCCGGACCAGCCTGTTATATCGTAACTTCTACTATAGCTGCTCCAGCATTAATGATACTGGGTATACCGGTCTTGTCTGCCCATTTTTTTTCCTTCTATTTTGGGATAATGTCAGCTTTTGTTCCACCTGTTGCCTTGACTTCATTTACTGCAGCTGCCATTTCAG
>CAZXKH010000021.1:0-12745 GCA_964641385.1 uncultured Clostridia bacterium
ACTGTTGCAGCGCTCAGGGGGAAATCTGGATTTTAATGATATGGCTTCTGTTCTTTCAGAGGTAATTGGTGCCAATATTTATCTTGTTAATGATAAAGGACGTATACTTGGATATCATCTACTGGATGAATTTGAGTGTGACTTAATGATGAAGGAAGTAATTGAAAAGGGGTTCTTCCCTTCAGACTATAACCAGGGTTTACTGGGGGTTAATCATAGTCGTACAAAGATTGGTCAGAAGGAAGGAATGTGTGTTTTTAAAGAAGAGACTGAGTGTGTTTTTAATGAGAAAACCACCTCTATTGTGCCTATTAATGGGGGAGGAACACGTCTCGGCACTCTTGTTCTATCTCGTTTTTCTGACTCCTTTGCTACTGATGATATCTTTTTGGCTGAATATGGTGCCACTGTTGTAGGAATGGAGATCTTAAACAAGAGATCTGAAAAGATGGAAGAGAAGACTAGAATGAAGACTGCTGCTCATCTTGCTATTGAAACACTGTCACACTCTGAGCTTGATGCAGTGCGGGAAATATTTAAAGAACTGGATGGAATTGAGGGCCTTCTGGTGACCAGTAAGATTGCAGATAGTATAGGTATTACCAGGTCAGTAATAGTTAACGCTCTTCGCAAGCTGGCCAGTGCAAGGGTTATTGAATCTCAATCACTGGGCATGAAGGGTACCTTTATCAGAGTCTTAAATGAGTATTTGCTTGATGAACTGGAGGATTAAAGCTAACAATATAGAGAAAGAGAGGTTATTTCTTCTCTTATGAAAATTGCTGTTTTGCTGGCTGAGGGATTTGAGGAGCTGGAGGCTGTATCAGTAATAGATACTCTGAGACGGGCAGGCATTGATACTCTGATAGTTTCGCTGGCAGAGGCAGAAGTCTATGGTTCACATGGTATTGGGATGCTCAGTGATAAAGTGTGGGAGGAGGTGGATTTTTCAGATCTTGATGGAGTTGTGCTGCCCGGTGGCCTGCCTGGGGCGACCAGGCTGGGAGAGGATCAACGTGTACTGGAATTGATAAGGGAACTGCATAAAGAAGAGAGAATGATTGCAGCTATCTGTGCTGCACCAGTAGTTCTGGAGAAGGCAGGAGTTATTAAAGGCAGGAATGCAACCAGCTACCCATCCTTTGAGGAAAGCATGGAGTCCTGCTCTTATAGCGAAGATCGAGTGGTAACTGATGGCCATATTATTACTGCTCGAGGTCCGGGCGTTGCCCTTGAATTTGCTCTTCAACTGGTTGGTTATCTGAGGGATAAAGAACAGGCTGAAGAGCTGAGAGAGAAAATGTTAGTTGCTCCATAATTGCAATCTTTTTCTGACTGAGATGATAAATTATATCATTGTTTGAACAATCTTCATTTTATTATGGCATTATTTACAAAAAAAGAAGGAGATCCTTTACTAATAGAGAAATACATTAATTAAATAAATTATATTATCAGGGAGGGAGAAAAGTGACTAAAACTGAATTGATTGATGCTTTGTCTGAAAAGAACGATTTGACAAAAAAGGATACCGCCAAGGTAGTGGACAATCTTTTTGACACCATTAGTGAATTTTTGGCAGAAGAGGCCAAGAAAAAGGCGAAGGATAGGGAAAAGGTTAAAATTATTGGCTTTGGTAGTTTTGAGGCACGTGATAGGAGTGAGAGGAAGGGTCGTAATCCTCAAACAGGTGAAGAAATAAAGATACCATCTCGGGTTGTACCTGTTTTTAAGGCTGGTAAAACCTTTAAAGATAAGGTTGACGGTAAAAAATAATTATTTGCTCTTATTATGTTCTTAATCAGGGGGCTTATTCGATAACTGTGGGTTAAGGTATTCACATTTATCGAATGCCCCCTTTATGTTTATATAATATTATCGCTAGAACACCTTGATCCTGAACAGGGGTGGGTATAGACATTGATTTTACAAGTTTAATCAGATTTTGTTAGAATAAGAGTTAAACTAGTTTGCCCGGGCTATACATATTTCTCCTTTCCAGGGTTTGAGCATTTCCTTTAGTTTATTCTTATTTTGAAAGTCAGGGTCAAGCCAGTTTTTTTCCATTTCTTTTTCCAGTATAACCGGCATTCTATGATGAATATCTTCTATACTTTTACTGGCCTCTGTGGTGATAATGCTAAAGGCTTTTCTCTGTTCACCCTCCTGGTCGGGGAAAGTATCGTAGATAGCAGCAAGAGAGATGAGAGGCTGGTCATTGATTGTTATTAGATATTTTATTTTTTCACCATTCTCATCCATCCATTCAAAGAAACCCGAGGCAGGGACGATACATCTGTTATTGATAAAGGGTTTTCTGAAGGTAGGTTTCTGGTCAATGGTTTCACTGCGTGTGTTGATGATCAGGCCTTTAGCAAATGAAGGAGAGAACCCCCACTTCATAAGCTGGACCCAATTATTGCCCTGATTAATAATTACCGGTGTTGCCTGAGAGGGAAATACTTCTCTCTTTAAGGGTAAAGAGAGTTTATCTTTTCTAATATTATATCTTTCTTTAAAAACTTCCAGCTCTGCATGCAACAAAAACCTTCCGCACATCTTAGCACCTTCCTTTCGCCTGATGATTATATAAAGAGTATAACACAGAATAATCTTAACGAAAACCTTCTTAATTATGGAGGGTAGTTTTCATGTTCCGGTTTATTTAGCTGGCAATTCTTTTGATTCAGGAAGGGATTTAACAGTGTTGTAAGGAAATAATAATAAGCAGCTAAATAATTGGTCAGTTTAAGATTCAGGGGAAGCTGATCGATACTGGGGTGAATTAAGAAAATGAAACAGGCCTTTTTATTGGATGGCCACAGTCTTGCACATCGTGCCTATTATGCACTTCCTCCACTTACCACCAATAGTGGACTGGTAACAAATGCTGCCTATGGTTTTTCCATGATGCTAATGCGTTTAATTGAGGATTATAAACCCTGTTATATGGCAGTAGCCTTCGATATGGAGGGTCCAACTTTTCGCCATGAAAGATATGAAAAATACAAGGCTCATCGGGACAAGACCCCTGATGATCTGGCGCCACAGTTTGATCTGATTAGAGAGATTCTAACTGCCTTTGGTATTCCTATCTTTGAAAAGAGGGGCTATGAAGCCGATGACCTAATTGGCACTCTGGCTGATTTTTGCTCTAATCAGGGTCTTCAGACTCAGATTGTAACCGGTGATCGTGATGCACTGCAGCTGGTTAGCTCTGAGATAGAGGTGCTCTATACCCGTAAAGGGATTACTGATCTTGTACATTATAACCTGGAAAAGATCAGGGAAGAATATGAACTTGAACCAAAAAGCCTTGTGGATATGAAGGGTTTAATGGGCGATAAATCAGATAACATTCCTGGAGTTGATGGAATAGGAAAAAAGACAGCGGTTAAGCTGCTGCACCAGTTTGGGGACTTAGAGACTGTACTTGACAACATTTCAGAGGTCTCCGGAAAAAAAAGAAAGGAAACCTTGAGGGAGCAGGCCGAACAGGCAATCCTGAGCAAGGAGCTGGTGAGGATTGACAGAAGGGTGCCCATGGATATCGATCTGGAAACCCTGCGTCATAAAGAACCCAATGAAGAAGAGGTAAAGAAGGTATTTGGGAGACTGGAGTTTAAGCAGCTGCTGGAAAGGATGGGCCTTGCTGGAGCTGAAGGAGTAATAAAGGAAGAGTTAAAGCCTGATCTCAAGAAAATAATGAAGAATGAAGACCTGAAGGAGCTTCTGGATGAGGTGAAAGCAAGAATAGCTCTGGAAGTTAGAGGGGAAGAGGAACCTGAGTTCTACCTGGCTGCCAGCCCCAATACAATATACTGTTATCAGAATGCTGAATCTGAGGTAACGCTTTCCTACTTTGTTCAGCAGCTTAAGCCTTTATTCTCTGATCCAGAGCTTGAGAAGTATATTTACCGTGCCAAGTCCAATCTTAAAGGGTTGCTTGACCTGGGAATTGAGGTCAAGGGTCTTGTCTTCGATCCCTGTATTGCTGCCTATTTAATCAGTCCCGGTGACAGGCAGCAGACCATCTCTCAGCTGGCCAAAGATTATCTGGATCTTGGTCTTAAGAGTGATGACGAGGAGCCTGCACCGGAAAATGTGGTCTATCTTCTTTTTCTGCTGCTGCCTGAGATGGAGAAGAAGCTGAAGATGCTTGACCTTGAGGTTCTTTATAGCAAAGTGGAGCTGCCGCTGGTAAAGGTTTTGGCCGAGATGGAGAAGAAGGGAAGCCTGGTTGATACAGAGCAGCTTGAGGAGCTTTCAAGTGAACTCAAGCAGAGACTGGAAGGATTGATTGATCAGGCCTGCAGTCTGGCAGGAAAGGAGTTTAATCTTAATTCTCCCAAGCAGCTGAGTGAGGTGCTCTTTGAGGAACTTGAACTGCCTGTGATCAGAAGAACCAAGACTGGTTATTCCACTGCTGCTGATGTGCTGGAGCAGCTGGTTGACAAGCATGATATTGTTCCCCTGATCCTGGAGTACAGGCAGCTGATGAAGCTGAAGTCTACCTATGTTGATGCCTTACTGGAGCTAATTGACCCTGAAACTAAAAGGATACATACTAGTTTTAATCAGCTGGTTACTTCCACTGGCAGGCTGAGCAGCACCGAGCCCAATCTGCAGAATATTCCCATCCGTACTGAAGAGGGAAGAAAAATTAGAAAGGCCTTTATCCCGGCTTCAGGCCACTTGCTGCTTTCAGCTGACTATTCCCAGGTGGAACTGAGGGTGCTGGCTCATATTTCAGAGGACCCCGGACTAAGAGAGGCCTTTACTGCTGAGGAGGATATCCACAGACGTACGGCCTCTGAGGTCTTTGGTGTTTCTCAAAGTGAGGTTACTCGTGAACAGCGAAGGAGGGCCAAGGCAATTAACTTTGGTATTGCTTATGGTATGAGCCCCTATGGGCTGGCCAGGGATCTTGATATCTCCAACCAGGAAGCAGCTGAATACATTGAAAGGTATTTTACCCGTTATCCTGGAGTGAAGCAGTACATTAATCAGACTATAGAGAGGGCCAGAGAAGAAGGCTGTGTCCGTACCCTGCTGGGCAGAGTGCGTTTTCTTCCCAATCTAAAAAGCCGTAACCATCAGCAACGTCAGTTTGCTGAACGAATGGCCATTAATACTCCTATCCAGGGGAGTGCAGCCGATATAATTAAACTGGCCATGGTAGATGTTTACAGTCGTCTGCACGCTCAGGAGAGGGTGAAAATGTTACTACAGGTTCATGATGAATTGGTTTTTGAAGTGCTGGAGGAGGAGCTGGAGGATGTTGCTGTTATGGTCAAGAAAGGGATGGAAGAGGCAGTTGAACTCTCCGTTCCACTGGTGGTTGATCTGAAGGCAGGCAAGAACTGGCGAGATACTGAAGAATTAGTGCTATAGATGGGAGTGAAGCAAATGATCGATAAGAATTTAGTCAGTGAGCTATTGAAGAAAGCTTTGCATAATGGTGGGGATTATGCCGAGATTTTCTATGAGGACCGTTTGACCAATACTCTTTCAGTGGAGGATAGTGAGATTGAAGAGGTTCGAACTGGTTTTGATCGGGGCCTGGGGATTAAAGTTATGGAGGGAGATACCATTAGCTATGCCTTTACTGACGATTTGAACCATGATTCTCTATTCCAGGCTGCTGAAATCGCAAGCAGTGCAGTTAGGGAGGGTAATGGGACTGAGATTATTGATCTTACCATTGATCATCCTGACTCCCCACACCAGATTGAAATACTGCCTGAAGATACTGAACTGGAGGAAAAGGCCCGTCTGCTCTTTAGTGCAAACCAGGCGGCCCGTGAAGTGAGTGAGGATATAAGGCAGGTAATAGTGGGTTATATCGATACCAGGCAGAGGGTTCTAATTGCCAGTTCCAGTGGCCTCTTTATCGATGACAGAAGGGTATATACCAGGCTTTCCACCAGTGCTGTGGCCGGCAGGAATGGCGTGATGCAGACTGGCTCCGATTCGGCCGGTGGGCACAGAGGGATGGAGCTATATAATGATAACAGTCCAGATGAAATCGGTAGGAAAGCAGGCGAGATGGCAGTTACGATGTTAAATGCCAGACCTGCCCCCACCGGGCAGATGCCTGTTGTGGTAAACCATGGTTTTGGTGGAGTGCTCTTTCATGAGGCCTGTGGACATGGGCTGGAGGCTGACTCCATCCAGAAAGAGGCCAGTGTTTACAGCGGTAGAGTTGGTGAGAAGGTGGCCTCAGATAAGGTGACTGCCATCGATGATGCTACTCTGCCAAATGAATGGGGTTCCTATGTTATTGATGACGAGGGCCAGCCGGCACAGAGAACGGTTTTAATTGAAGAGGGTCAGCTTGTTGATTATATGTACGATCTCAGGGCTGCTGGTAAGGAGGATCGCCCCTCCACCGGTAATGGACGCCGTCAGTCCTTCAGGCATCTGCCTGTACCCAGGATGAGTAATACCTATCTTGCTCCAGGAGAATCTAAACCGGAGGAGATAATAGGAAGCCTGGAGCAGGGGTTTTATGCAAAAAATCTGGGTGGCGGACAGGTTAATACGGCTACTGGTGATTTTACCTTTTCAGTCCGTGAGGGTTATCTGGTTAAAGATGGGAAGGTGGCAGAACCTGTAAGGGGGGCAACTCTGGTGGGGAATGGTCCCAGCTCACTGCAACATATTTCGATGGTGGGAGATGATCTTGAGTTTTCCCCGGGGGTCTGTGGCAAGGAAGGGCAGAATGTATTTGCCGCTGTGGGACAGCCAACTATTCTCATTGATCGGCTGACTGTTGGTGGCACCGAACAGAAAGGAGAATAGAATTTATGGTAGAGATAGATTTTCAGGAGTTGATGGAAAAGGCCCGGGAGATGGGTTCTCAGGAGATAGAGTTTTTTTGTGAGGACTCGAGAAGTAATGATCTTAAGGTTTATCAGGGTGAGGTGGAATCTCTGGTTTCCTCTCAGTCCTGTGGAGTGGGGATCAGGGCCTTCCGAGATCACAGAATGGGTTTCAGTTACACCTCTGATTTTTCCAGAGAGGGCCTTTTAAAGGCTCTTAAGCTGGCCCTGGATAATGCCCGGGTTGCAGAGCAGAATGAATTAAAGGCTCTCCCTCATAAAGCCGATCAATATCCAGAGCTGGATTTTTATAATCCCCAGCTGGAAAAAGAAGAGGTTGAGAGAAAGATAGAGCTTTTGCTGGAGCTGGAGAAGAAGGCTCTCCAGTATGATTCCAGGATCAGGTCAGCTCCGGAGGTTATTTACCGTGATGGAACAAACCGGATTATGCTGGTTAATTCCAGGGGCCTTGAGCTGGAGTTTAAACGCAATCTTTGTTATGCCTTGATCTATGTCCTGGCAGAGGAGGAGGGAGATGTCCAGACCGGTCTTTCTCTAACTCATGGTCGCTCACTGGAGGAGCTCAATATTGAAGAGACTGCAGCTGAAGCCAGCCAGGAGGCACTGGTTTTGCTGGGTGCCAGTCAGATACCCTCTCAGGAGGCGGTTGTTGTCTTTAAACCTGAGATAGGGGCCAGGTTTTTAAGCTTAATTGGGGATGCTCTTACTGCTGAGGCAGTGCAAAAGAAGAGGTCCCTTTTTGCCGGTAAGATGGGGGAAGAGGTTGCCTCCTCTCAGGTGGAATTGATTGATGATGGGTTGCTTGAGAAGGGTCTGGCCAGTATGCCCTTTGACGGTGAGGGTGTTCCCTCTACCAGGACTGAGGTTATCTCTTCTGGCAGGCTTAATACCTATCTCTATGATACTTATACTGCTCGTAAAGAGGGTAAAGAATCAACAGGCAATGCTGTTCGATCCTCTTATAAATCCTTTCCACAGCTTTCAACCACCAATCTCTATCTGGGCCCAGGTGACTGTAGCAGTGAGGAGCTGATTGGTAACCTTGATTATGGCTTTTATGTGATGGATGTCTCAGGTCTTCACAGTGGTGCCAATCCCATCTCCGGTGATTTCTCAGTGGGGGCCAGTGGAAGAATGATCAGGGATGGCAGTTTCCAGGAGAGTGTGAGGGAAGTAACCATTGCCGGTAATTTCATTGACTTTTTGAAGAATATAGATGTTATTGCTGATGACCTGACCTTTAATCCCCTGGCAGGTGCCTGTGGTTCTCCAACCTTTCTCGTCAGCTCACTGGCCATCAGTGGCAGTTGATGTAGAATGCCTGAACTGCCTGAGGTGGAGACTGTGGTCAGAAGTCTAAGTGAACATTTGCCGGATAGAGAGATTAGAGGGGTCAGGGTGGAGTATGAACCTCTCATCGCCCATCCCGAGCTGGATGAGTTTAAGCGCCTGGTGGCTGGAAAGAGAATTACAACCTTAAAGCGCAGGGGAAAGTACATTTTGATTAAGCTGGAACCCTTCTGGCTGGTTGTCCATCTGCGAATGACAGGGAGATTGCTTTTTTTACCGGCCAGCAGTAAGGTGGAAAAACACACCAACCTGATTTTCTTTCTTGATCAGGATTATCACTTGCGCTTTGTTAATCCAAGGAAGTTTGGCCGCATTTATTTGCTGTGCGAGGAAGAGCTGGATAGGGTGAGCGGCATGTATAAATTGGGCCCTGAACCCCTTGCTCCTGAATATGATCTTGATGCTTTTCTTGAGTCCTTTAAGGGTAGAAGAGCCAATATTAAGTCTTTACTCTTAAACCAGAGTTTTTTGGCCGGGCTTGGTAATATCTACAGTGATGAAGCTCTTTTTCTGGCCGGTCTTGATCCCCACAGGAAGGCTGATAGCCTTTCCCTGCAGGAAAAAGAAAGGCTTTATTATGCTATTAAAGATGTTTTGCAGGAGGGTATAAAATACAGAGGGACAACTATCAGTGATTACCTTGATGGAGAGGGGAGGGGGGGCTCCTTCCAGGAACGGTTAAAGGTCTATGGACGCGAAGGTGAGAGCTGTTTGCGCTGTAATCAACAGCTGCTTAAAGAGAAGATAGCAGGCCGGGGGAGCTGTTACTGCCCGGACTGTCAGCTTTGAATTTTCACAGATTCTTCCCGGAATCAATATATTAATAGAAGTATGTTCCGGGAAGGGTGGTCAGCTTGCAGATTGTATCTATTGTATTACTGGCTCTTGCTGTCAGCGTAGATGGTCTGGCCGCCGGTATTTCTTTGGGGATGCGCAGGATTGAGATCCCTCTCTGGTCACTGCTTATTATTAGTCTGACCTCTGGTCTGGCCATTTTCTCTTCCATGGTGCTGGGCAGGTTGATCGCCATGGCCTTCTCACTGGTAATGGCTCATATACTGGGAGCAGTTATTCTACTTATACTTGGTCTCTGGGTCTTACTGCAGGGGTTGGCATCTGAAGAAAGGGCAGAGGGTATCCTCTTTCAGTTTAGAATCCCCCTTCTGGGTCTGATAATCAGGGTAATGAAGGAGCCCGGGAGAGCAGACCTTGATGATTCAGGTCGTATTAATAACCGGGAGGCCTATCTTTTGGGTTTTGCTCTGGCCATGGATGCTGCAGGTGCAGGACTGGGTGCTTCACTGCTGGGCTTTAATATCTATCTTATCCCTTTTCTGGTGGCTTTGGTTAAGTTTATACTGCTTTTTCTGGGATCAAGAATTGGAGAGGGCTTTAAAGACCTCTTGAGCCTCAGAGGCCAGAAAATATTGCCCGGTTTAATTCTCATCTTGCTTGGTTTTTTTCAGCTAATTGCACTTTTCTGGGGTTAATGGTTTATCTTTTTAATAAGTCAGGGTGAAGGGAGGAAGTCTGTTAAGGGATCCTTTCAAAGAGAGATTCTTATTAGCAGGTAAGCCTTGCTAAAAGTTGGTTTAACAGGAGGTATCGCCAGCGGCAAAAGTAGTGTAGTTGATATATTAAGAAAGCTGGGAGTTAGGGTGGTAGAGACTGATCGCTTGGCCCGTGAAGTAGTGGCTAAGGGAGGTCAGGCCCTGGAAGAGATCAGGGAGGAGTTTGGTTCTGCGGTCCTTAATAATAATGGAGAACTGAATAGAGAGAGAATGGGAGAAATAATCTTTCAAGATCAGAAGGCCCGTGAAATGCTCAATGAGATTACCCACCCCAGGATCAAAAAAATGCTTATTTCCAGGCTAAAGGCATGGGCTGAAAAGGGCTGTAAGGTTGCTGTAGTTGAGGTGCCACTCCTCTTTGAAGTGGGAATGGAGAATTTTTTTGATGAGGTTTGGGTTGTTAGGACCAGCAGGAGGCTTCAGCTTGAGCGTTTACAGGAACGGGATTCTTTAACAGAGAAAGGGGCTGAGGCCAGGCTTAATAGCCAGTGGCCACAGAGAGAAAAGGTAGTTAGGGCTGATCGTATAATCGATAATACTGGGTCTTTTGGGGAGCTTCGTACTAAGGTTGAGCAGGTCTGGTCAGCCTTTAGGGAGGATAAGGGCCTGTTAAAGGAGCAATAATATTATAGTAGTTGATATTTTATATTTTTACACATACAATACCCTTAGATATTACCTGCTGGAGGTTGAAGTATTTGAGGTTTATTTCATTTTTTCTGCGGCGGCCCCTACTAATTTTGCTTATTCTTTTATTTATGATAATTATAGCTATCAGCCAGTCAATATGGTTCTGGCAGTTATTTTATCCCCTTGACTATGAGGATATAGTCTTTGAGGCTGCTGAGGAGAATAGCCTTGATCCTTATTTAGTAATGGCGGTAATATTCGTTGAAAGCAGGTTTTCGGTAGGGGTTGAATCCATAAGAGGGGCCAGAGGGTTAATGCAGATCATGCCTGATACCGGTGAGTGGATAGCTGAGCAGCTTCAGCTGGATGGTTACCACCATGATTTACTCTATGAACCATACTACAACATTACTCTTGGTTGCTGGTATCTTTCTAAATTAAGGGAAGCCTTTGATGGTGATCTGGTGCTGGCTCTGGCGTCCTATAATGCCGGCTCAGGTACTGTCAACCGCTGGCTGAAAAATGATGTCTGGGATGGAACTTGGGAGAGGAAGGATGATATCCCTTACCAGGAGACAGAATATTATCTGGGCAGGGTCTTTAACGCTTATAACCGTTATCGGCAGCTCTATGGGGCAGAGACCCCTGACTAAAGTGGGAGCCTTGCAAGGAAATTTTGGTGCAAATCTCAGACCTCAGATACTAGCCTGAGTGTCTCAAGCACTGCGTTATCCTGGTTATGCTGTCTTCGGATGGCGCTATAATCTGTCGCTCTTTCGTGTAGATGCCTAAAGAGTCCCGGGTGGTAGGGACAGTGGTATATGCATAACAGGCCTGAATAAGATTGGCGAAGGTCAACTACAATTTTGTAGTTTTAGGATAGATGTTGAGACTATCTGTCACAAAAACCACCATTTACAATAACAATTAGCGATTCATTCCTCATCAAACAAGGTTTAATAGCTGACTTTTTGCTAAAATGAGTTAAATTATCTGGGCTATTTAATATTATTAATTGAATAATTTGGTTGAAATATACTGTCTGCAATGATATAATAATGCTAGTTAATTACAGGTTGTGAATTTGGAGCCTTAATGGACAATCTTACCTGAGGGGGTGAGGTGTGGAGGTACTATTCAATTATTTCTGGCAATTATTTAATTATTAAAAAAATAAGGAGGTTATCAATGAAAGGCTTAAGAACTGTATTGCTGGTGATGTTAATTGTTGTCTTTACTGCTGGCACACTCGTTGCTCAGGAGAAGGTGCTGGATGTTGGGATCAACCAGGAACCTGATGGCTGGGGAGCAATGTTTTCCATGGCGGCTGCTGTTCAGGTAGAAGGCATGATGGATATTGGGCTGCTGTACCGAGATCAGGATTGGGATCTGCGTGAGGGTTCAGCATTATATCGGCCCAGTATAGAGGAACAGACCTGGGTTGTTCACGAAGAAACTGAGCGCATGAGGGTCCACTGGAAAATGCGAGATGATGTCTACTGGCATGATGGCACCAAGCATACCATTCATGACTATGTCTTTGGGCATGAAGTACAGCTGGATACTGATATACCCATTGTTTCTCGTGTTGTTGCCCGCAGGGTAACTGATATTGAAGTAATCAATGATTATGAAGCCTATGTTTACTGGGATGAGCTCTATCCCTTTGCCGACCAGTCCTTTGCAGGTGCCGATCCCCTGCCAAAGCATATTTTAGAGGATGTCTACCGTGAGGACAAGGAGGCCTTTATAGAGCACCCCTACTGGTCCACAGAATTTGTAGGTAAGGGACCATATAAGATGGTAGAATGGGTGCCAGGCAGTCATATTGAGCTGGAAAAGAATGAAGACTTCTTCTTGGGTGAGCCCAATATCGACCGTATCTTTGTTCGTTTTATTGAAGATACAGAGACCATGTCTGTACAGATAAGAACTGGAGAAGTTGATGTCACTCTAAATCCCAATGTTCCCTTTGATCGGGCTCTTTCCTTAGTGGATGAGGTAGATCCAGAAGAGGTACACATTGAGTTTACTCCCGCAGTGGCCTGGGAACATATTGATGTAAATGTCAGGGATAATGAGCTGCTGGCAAAGCAGAATATCCGTAAAGGTCTGCTGCATGCCCTTGATAGGGAGGAACTGGTAGAGGTGCTCTTTGAGGGAGAGCTGGAAGTTGCTCATACACCCTTAGCTCCCAGTCATCCTCTTTATACTGAAGATGTAAGGGATGCTATTACCACCTATGACTACGATCCTGAAAAGGCCAAAGAGTATTTTGCCAAGGAAGGCTTTACTCCCGGTCCTGATGGAGTTATGACCAATGATGCAGGAGATAAGCTGGTCTTTAAC
>CAZXKH010000022.1:0-7582 GCA_964641385.1 uncultured Clostridia bacterium
ATATAGGCCTCAGATCTACTCAAAATAAATGGTTCCTTCTTCTTTAGCTTTAATACAGCATTAATTCCAGCCATCAAACCCTGTGCTCCTGCCTCCTCATAACCCGAAGTTCCATTGATCTGTCCAGCAGTATAAAGACCCGTATACCCTTTAACCTCAAGAGTTGGCAGTAGCTGCTGTGGATAAAGATAATCATACTCCACAGCATAACCAGGCCGGATCAGAGGTGTCTCTTCCATCCCCTTTATACTATTAATCAACCTTTCCTGAACTTCCTCGGGCATACTGGTTGTCAATCCATTAACATAGACCTCTTCAGTATAAAGACCCTCGGGCTCAAGGAATATCTGGTGCCTCTCCTTCTCCGGAAAGCGCATTACCTTACTATCAATGGAAGGACAGTAGCGTGGACCCTTACCCTCAATAATTCCCGTAGTCAGAGGTGAAAGATGCAGGTTATTGCTTACAATCTCCTTGGTCTCAGGAGCAGTATAAGTTAACCAGCAGGGTACCTGTTCTCTCTCCACCCGGGGAGTAAAAAAGGAAAATTGAATCCTGTCTCCCACTCCAGGCTGCTTTTCCATTTTGGAATAATCGATAAATCTACCATCAACCCTGGGAGGAGTAGCAGTTTGAAAGCGTCCCAGCTTAAGACCCAGCTCCTCCAGATTACCTGAAAGTTCAGTGGCAGAAAACTCACCCTGTCGTCCTGCAGTGTACTTCTGATCTCCAATTATTACCTTCCCCCCCAGAGAAGTTCCTGTAGTTAAAATCACCACTGGAGAACTGAAGTAACCACCGATATTGGTCCTGATTCCCCTTACCCGGCCTTCTTTGAAGACTACTTCTGTAACCACTGCCTGTTTTAAAAAAAGGTTTTCCTGTCGCTGTATGGTTTTATTCATCTCTATTCCATAAAGCCTTTTATCAATTTGGGCTCTAAGAGCATGTACAGCAGGACCCTTGGCAGTATTTAACATTCTAATATTAATATAGCTTTTATCAGTATTCCTACCCATTTCACCACCCAGGGCATCTATTTCTCTGGCGATCTGTCCCTTGGCTGAACCGCCAATAGCAGGGTTACAGGGCATCAAAGCAATATTATCCAGGTTAAGTGAAACCATCAAAGTTCTTAGTCCCAGCCTGGCAGTAGCAAGTGCAGCCTCACAACCGGCATGTCCTGCTCCCACAACTATTACATCATAATCATGCATTCCTGATCACCTCTCATTTTCCCAGACAAAATTCGGAGAATATCTGGTCAATAATATCTTCCTGCAGGGTCTCTCCGGTAATCCGTCCCAGACTTTCTCCTGCATCCCGCAAATCGATAGTAATAAAATCTACAGGCAGGCCCTGCTGTTGTGTTTCAAGAGCCCTCTTTGTTCCCTTAAAGGCATTTTTTAAAGCCTCCAGCTGTCTCATATTGGCCACTACATCTCTACCAGTATCAACTACTTCACCTTCCATAACCATCTCAACAATTCTATCCTTAAGCTGTTCAAGACCCTCTTCCCTGAGCATTGAAGTCCAGATAATATTCTGCCCGGGGAAAAGATCTTCTATTTCTTCCTGGCTAATTCTGGCCTCTAAGTCCATCTTATTTACCACCACAATAAGTTTTTGGTGGGAAAGATCCTTGATAATAGCCAAATCATCTTCCGTTAAACCCTGGTTAACATCAATAACGAGCAGTACCAGATCCGATCTGGAGAGAAGATTCATACTGCGGTCTACTCCCTCTCTTTCGATCAAATCCCTGGTATCCCTGATTCCTGCAGTATCAGCAATCTTTAGGGGAATGCCCCTAATATTAACTATCTCCTCAATGGTATCTCTGGTGGTACCGGGAATTTCCGTTACGATAGCCCTCTTTTCACCCAACAGGGCATTTAACAGACTGGATTTACCAACATTTGGCCTTCCAATAATAGTAGTCTCAATACCCTCCCGGTATATTCTCCCCCCACGAGAGGAGGAAATTAAAGCTTTGATCTCTTCGAGTACTGCCAGCAATCTACCCTCCAGTTCATCCCTTTCAAACTCAGGTATCTCATCGTCTGGAAAATCAATGGAGGCTTCCAGATGAGAGAGAAGCTCAATGATATTCTGCCTTAAAGCTCTGACTTTTTTAGAAAGGCCTCCCTCCAGATTACGGAGAGCCAGTTCCATTCCTTCCTCAGTGCGAGCATTAACTATATCCATAACAGCCTCTGCCTGAGCCAGATCAATTCTGCCATTAAGAAAGGCTCGTCTGGTAAACTCACCGGGCTCAGCCAGTCTGGCACCCTGACTCAAAAGAAGCTCCAGTATCTGTTTTAAAGGTAGAGTACCTCCATGTGAATCGATCTCTACTACATCTTCTCTGGTATAACTCTTGGGCCCTCTCATAACCAAACAGATTGTCTCATCAACTATCCTTCCATCAACCGGATCAATAATATGACCATAATGAGCTTGATAGGTATCTGAATTTAAAATAGAATCCCTTTGATGACCCTTAAAGATTCCATCTACCAGAGAAATGGCTTCAGGTCCACTTACCCTAACAATACCAATTCCAGCAGCACCCAGAGGAGTAGCAATTGCAGCTATAGTATCATCATACATTTCCCATCACCCCCAGAAAAGTGATTGTCATTAATATTATAAAGCAAAAACATGCAGGAAATAAACAATAAGAGACCGGCAAGGACTATGCCGGCCTGATAAATACTCTTGGGATAAAATATCGGGTTATTCGATAGTAGTAATTACTACCTTTCTATATGGATCCTGTCCTTCGCTATATGTCTTAATATCCTGTTCCTCTCGTAAAGTAAGATGAATAATTCTTCTCTCGTGTGGGGGCATGGGTTCCAGCGAAACCTTTCTGCCTTTTTCTCTCGCCTTTCTAGCCAAACGGCGAGCTAAGCCTTTAAGTGTTTTTCGCCGGCGCTGACGGTAGCCCTCAGCATCTAAATGGATCCTTACATAATCATTGTTTTTATTATTGACTACCACCGTTGTTAGATATTGTAAAGCATCAAGGGTTTGTCCACGTCTACCAATTAGTATACCCAGATTGGGGCCGGTAAGGTTAAAACTGAGCTGTTCATCATCTGTCTCTTCTTCCAGCAGCTCTACTTCTATTCCCAGATTCATCTGATCAACAATCCTGGAAATAAAATTATATGCTTCGCGGCTTAAATCCCTCTTCTCAACTACCCTTACTCTGGCCTCACGAGAACCGATCAAACCAAATAATCCTTTATTTCCCTCCTCTAAAACTTCGACCTCTACTCTTTTTCGAGGAAGATTTAATTTTTCCAGTGCTCTTTCAATGGCTTCTTCAACGGTCTTTCCTTCCTCTTCTATAGTTGATGTCAAGATGCATCCCCCTTTGCAGTATCAGGCTGTTGATAAATCTTATACTGCTGTATAAGCATAATCAGGTTAGAAGTAAACCAGTATAAAAGCACACCAGAGGGAAGACTCAAACCAATAAAGACAATAAATACTGGCATTACATACATCATTACTTTACTTTGAGCCCCTCCACCGGGACTGCCTCCCCCTAAATTTTGCTGGACATAAGTTTGTAAAAACATCGTTGCACCGGTAAGGATAGCCAGGGGAAGAAAGGCCTCAGAAAGATCAGGTATAATAGTAAAACCAACCCCCTGTAAAACATCCCAGTCAAGAAGAACCCTATAAAAGACAATTAAGATAGGCATCTGAACCAGTAAAGGTAAACATCCAGCAGCTGGATTGATATTATGCTCTTTATAAAGTTCCATCATTTTTTGTTGTTGTTTTTCTTTGTTATCTTTGTACTTTTTCTTTATTTTCTCCATTTCTGGCTGTAACTTCTGCATACCCTTCATCGATTGAGTCTGTTTTTTAATCAGCGGATAAAGAAGTGTCTTGATAATCAATGTCAAAACGATAATTGCCAGACCATAGCTCTCTGTAATACCGTATAAATAGGTTAATGCATTGCGTAAAAGTGAGTCTAACCAGCTTAACAAAATCATTACCTCCCTTAAAATGCTGAACTAAAAGCTTAGGCAACCGGATCATATCCACCTGGATGAAAGGGATGACACTTAATTACTCTCCTAAAGGTAAGATATATTCCCTTCCATAAACCATACTTATTTAAAGCGCCAATTGCATATTGAGAACAGGTGGGCATAAAACGGCAGTGAGCCGGTATAAATGGTGAAATACAAAGCTGATAAAGTCGAATAACTCCAATAATTATTTTTCTTAACATCAGGATTTCTCCTTCAATATACCTGCTCTTGATAAAAGATTTAACATCTCTTTTTCTACTCTGGAGTATTCTGATCCTCTAATTCTTCTTCTGGCAATAAAAACAAGATCATAACCATCTTTAACTCGCTCTTCATTCAATCTGTAGGCCTCTCTTATTAGACGTTTAGCCCTGTTTCTTACCACTGCATTCCCAATTTTTTTACTGACAGAAAGCCCCAGTCCCTTTTCCTCTTTTTCTTTTGCAAGATAATACATAACCAAAAGATTACCTGCAATAGAAGTTCCTCTATTATAAACATCTTTAAATTGATATCCTTTAGCCAAGGATTCGGTCTTCATAATTTAGTAATATATCACCTCAAAATCTTACAAAAAAATAAGACAACTTCAATATGGATATGCTCAGGCTCTTACTTTCAAAGGACAAGATCAATAAGTTCTGTTAAACATTGAATTTATATAAAGAAAAAATTTTATCAATATCATCAAAGATCAAAATTAATTTCGCTTTAAGGATCTTTTATTATTCCTGACTGCTATTAAAATTATAGGTTATCTTAAACCTCTGTGTCAAGCTTTTAATTTAAAGATAATTGGATAATAAAAAGTTGTTGATCTCGACTGACTAATCTGTTATGATATTAATATGGAATAATAATCTTAAGATTTATCTTTTCTCCAATAATTATTCAGTCCTTCCACAACTGATCAACACCTTATCCACAATTTGTGAATAAGATTGTGCATAAAAGAGGCCCGAAATAGGGTTTTTATTAGTTTTAAGGGGTTTATCCACAGAAAATAAGCAGTTATTAACAGTCTGTTAATATATTATCTCTCCTTAAGTGTTCCTCCCTTAATACCATTTCCTTATAATATTATTATTTATATCTTTAACCTTTTTTAAACTTGTTTTCATATTATTTATTTTTTTGTTTCAATATTGAGTAAGGAGGTCAAATAATGGAGTTGGATCTAAACCTTAAGGAAGTATGGGCAGAAACCTTAGATATAGTAAAAAAGGAAATAGATGAACCCAATTACCAGGCCTGGCTTGATTTAACAACCCCTATTAAACATAAAGAAGACAGAGTGGTTGTGGAGGTAATTAATGAATTTTTTCTGGAGTGGCTGGAAATCAGATACAAGGATCTATTCAACAAAACACTTACCGAGTTAAATAATAAAGATACTCAGGTAGAATTTATTACCCCCGGTGTTCAAAGATATAATAATATGGTAAAAGAAGAGAAAAGGAACAACCAACAAAAGATTAGAAAAGATAAAAGTATTAAAAAAAAGAAAACCCCTTCAAATTCAAATAATACCCTTCGCCTTAATCCCAAATACACCTTTGAAACCTTTGTAATTGGAAATAGTAATCGTTTTGCTCATGCAGCTTCAATGGCTGTAGCAGAAGCACCTGCTAAAGCATACAATCCTCTCTTTATTTATGGAGATGTGGGACTGGGTAAAACACACCTCATGCAGGCCATAGGTCATTCAGCCTATAACTATAATTCAAAATCAAGTATCCTCTATGTCTCCTCCGAAACCTTTACTAATGAACTTATTAATGCTATTAGAGATGATAAGACTGTTGAATTTAGAAATAAATATAGAAATATAGATATTCTTCTCATTGATGATATACAATTTTTAGCTGAAAAGGAAAGAACTCAGGAAGAATTCTTTCATACCTTTAATGCCCTGCATGAAGCAAATAAACAGCTGGTTATTTCCAGTGATCGTCCTCCCAAAGAAATTCCCACCCTTGAAGAAAGATTAAGATCGCGTTTTGAATGGGGTTTAATTACAGATATTCAAGATCCGGACTTTGAAACTAGAGTAGCAATTCTACATAAAAAGGCCAGCTTTGAAAATTTATCTGTCCCCAAAGAAGTTATCCACTATATAGCCAAAGCCATTACCTCCAATATTAGAGAACTGGAAGGTGCACTGATTAGAGTTGTAGCCTATTCTTCTCTAACCAATACCGACATCAATCTTAGCCTGGCCAAGGATGCCCTCAAAGATATTATTCCAGAGAGTAAACCAAGAAAGATAACACCCAAACTGATAAAGGAGATAGTCTCTAAAATATATGGCCTGGAAAGGGAAGATATGGAAAGCAAAAAAAGAACTCAGATCATAGCCTTTCCACGACAAATAGCCATGTACTTAACAAGAGAGATGACCGATCTATCCCTTCCACAAATCGGTGATCAATTTGGAGGAAGAGACCACACTACTGTTTTGCATGCACATAAAAAAATTACTAAAAATCTAAAAGAGGATACTGAACTTGAAAATAAGATCAAAAAGATCAAGACTCAGATTAAGAGTCTATAATTTTTATCAACAATAAATCTGTTAATCTTTTGTTAATAGATTGTTAATATTAAAAATAAACAACAATTTTCATTTTTTTTGTGGAAACTGTTAATATTCTTTTTTTTAATCAACAACTTATTACACATCTGTTAGGTCAGTTATGTTATAGTCTTTATCGACTTGTTCACACCATCAACATGCCTTACTACTATTACTACTATCTTTAATTAATTAAAATATTAATATAATGAGGAGGGATTTTATTGAAAATTTCTGTTTTGCAACAGGACTTATTAAGGGGAATTCAAAAAGTAGAAAGAGCTGTAGCTGCTCAAAGCTCACTTCCAATTCTTAAAGGTATTCTTTTTGAGTGTAAGGATGAAAATATTATTAAATTGACAGCTACTGATATGGAGTTAGGTATAGAATGTGCAATAAAAGGAAAAATACATAATAGTGGTTCAGTGGTTTTCCAGGCAGATTTTATCTCTAATGTGGCGCGTGAACTTCCTAAACTGGAGGTTAATATCTCTGTTGAAGAGGATTTTTCTACAGAGATAAAATGTGGTGATAATATAGTTTACAATGTAAGGGGTTTAGATCCGGATGAGTTCCCCAGATTGCCTGAACTTGAAAGTGGAACTACCTTTAAATTAGAACAGAAAAAACTAAAGGAACAGATTGATAAAACAAAAATGGCCATTTCCAATGATGATACAAGGCCAGCACTAAATGGTGCACTTGTTGAAATAGATGGAGAAACAATCAAAATGGTAACAACCAATACTTTTCGTCTGGCTTTTTATGAGTTTGATTTAAGTGATAAAAGAGAACTGGACGAGATGATTAATGTTATTATTCCAGGAGATACTTTAAAGGAACTATCTCATCTTCTGTCAGAAGATGGAGAACTGGAAATGACAATAACTCCCAACCAGGCAATATTCAAGTATTCAAATTTGATAATAATATCTCGTCTAATTGA
>CAZXKH010000022.1:7592-12643 GCA_964641385.1 uncultured Clostridia bacterium
AAATGGTTATCCCCAACAATTTTCGAATGACTGTCATAGCAGATAGAAAAGAATTGCAACGGTGTGTAAAGAGGATCTCTCTGGTTATCGAGCATAAAAACATTGCAATGAGGGCCCTTTTTTGTGAAAGGGATAAAGAAATAAGGTTTAATGCCAATGATCCTGAACTGGGTACAGCACTAGAAGAGATGGAAGTAGAGATTAAAGGAGATGAAATGGAACTGGCCTTTAATGCAGAGTATATGCTAGATGTGCTTAAAGTAATTAATGAGGATCAGGTAGAAATTAAGCTGCTTGATCCAGAAAAACCCTGTCTGGTAAAAATTATTGATCGGGATAACTACCTATACCTGATTATGCCTATCAGAATAAAAGAAGGATAAAAGCAAATAAGATTTATATTTGATATTTGTACAAATATCAAATATAATTATAGATGAAAGTATTTGAGTGTAACCTCTTCCAGTAAAACAGTTTGCAGGAGGATTCCACCATCCTTCACATGAAAATATTTGGCCTATCATGCTACCTTACTGGAGGACACAATAGAGGTTGCAGGCACAATTTGGGGCATCTACTTTGAGGAGAGAAGGGTTATAACCACTTACAGGGAGTAGAAGCCTTGCATGCCCTGCATAGGATCGGAGTAACACGACCCAGAGAATAAACTCAAGGCGGGGTATTTATTCCCCTTCGCCCCTGCCATAAGTCTGATTCCTGCGAGTAGCGAGTATAGATTATGATTCTTTCTCTATAACTTTATTACCATATTTATACAAATAAGAGCAATTCATCTGACAGCAAAGAAAGTCTGCAAGCAGACTTCTTGCTGAAATTAAGTTAAGTTTTTAGGTTATCTCTTTCTTAATAAAAATTTCTTTTTAAATAAACTAAGAACAATAACTCTATCTGAAATAGGGCAGAGGGAGCTGATTGAAAGGGGTATGATCTAATTTGATGCTGGAGAAATTGTATTCCTATCAGTTTAGAAATCTGTCCCCTTTAGAAATTGAGTTTTCACCACATATAAATATATTTACCGGTGCTAATGGACAGGGAAAGACAAATCTACTGGAGGCCATCTACCTCTTAAGCAGGGGTAGTTCTTTTCGCACCAACCGTGAAGAGGATTTAATCCAGTGGGATTGTGAAGGATATTATCTAAAAGGAGATATAACCTTCAATGCCGGTGAAAAAAGAATTGAAATTAAATCATCTCCAGGTAATAAGCGGGCACTTGTTGATGGAGTTAGCCTGGATAAGCTTTCAGAACTTACTGGTATGTTATCACTGGTAATTTTTGTTCCGGATGATTTGCAGCTGGTTAAAGCTGGTCCCTCCAGGAGAAGAAGGTTTTTAAACAATGAGATAGAACAGGTTAGTTCATATTATGGCTATCAATTAATTAGATATAAAAAGATTATTAGGGAAAGAAATAATCTTTTAAAGATGGGGAAGCGATGTATAGATCAGGATCTGCTAAAAGTTATGGATAGACAACTGGTTCTTTATGGAGCAAAGATATTAAAGAAAAGAAATGAGATTGTAAATAAGTTAACTCCTCTGGCCAGATTAATGAATAGAAGATTGACCGATGGCAAGGAAGATCTTTCTCTCTCATATGAAAGTTCTCTACAGTTAGACAACAATAAAGAAGATGAAGAGGAGATCAGAAACATATTCATTGCATCACTGAAAGAAAAGAGGGAAGAAGAGTTTAGAAGGGGTTATACTCTTCTGGGACCACACCGCGATGATTTAAAAATATCAGTTAATGGAAAGTGTTTGAAAACCTTTGGTTCTCAGGGTCAGCAGCGAACTGGTGCCATTGCTCTTAAGCTGGCTGAAATAGAATTGATTAAATCAGAAATTGCTGAATATCCATTATTATTGCTTGATGATGTCTTTTCAGAGCTTGACAGTTCAAGGTCACGACTAATTCGCAATTTGATTAAAGATAAGATTCAGTCATTTATTACTTCAACTGATTTTCATACTTTAAAGGATATGGGTTATCATTCAAACTATTTTAGGGTCAAAAGTGGTAGAATAAATAATATCAGGAAGGAGTGAAATAAATGTTTTTGCATATCGGTGAAAACAGGATGATTCCTCAGAGTGAGATTATTATGATTGGAGATCTGGAAAAAATAATTGATTCTAGAATATCAAAGGAGTTTATGGAGTATAGAAACCCTAAAAACATTGAAAATCTAGATCCTGAAAAGATTAAGTCTTTCATTCTTACTGATGATGGTATTTATTATTCAATTATTGCTTCCAGCACTCTTAAAAAAAGAATTAATAAAGGGTTTTAGTTAAGTTTGGATTGGAGGTATTTTTTGAATGAAGGATGGAAACAGGGCAGAAAAGGATAATCTTAACCATTATGATGCTGAACAGATACAGGTTTTAGAAGGACTGGAGGCAGTCCGTAAAAGACCTGGAATGTATATTGGAAGTACAGGTCTTAGAGGTCTTCATCATCTCATCTATGAAGTTGTTGATAATAGTATTGATGAGGCTCTGGCTGGATTCTGTGATTTGATAGAAGTAGAAATAAAGGAAGATAATTCAATTCTTGTCCAGGATAATGGTAGGGGGATCCCTGTTTCCTACCATCTTCAGAGTGATAGTTCTGCTCTGGAGGTGGTAATGACCAAACTGCATGCAGGAGGTAAGTTTGGGGGTGAGGGTTATAAGGTCTCAGGTGGTCTTCATGGAGTAGGAGTTTCTGTAGTTAATGCTCTTTCAAAATGGTTGCAGGTTGAAGTTAAGAGAGAAGGAAAAATATATTATCAGTATTATGAACGTGGTTTACCATCTGAAGAGTTAAAAATTAAAGGAGAGGTAGAACCCAAGGATACTGGAACAAAAATAATTTTTTATCCAGATCCCGATATATTTGAAGAGATAGATTATCGTTTTAAAACCCTTGTTCAAAGATTTAGAGAGCTTGCATATTTAAATAAGGGGATAAGAATTTCATTTTTTGATCACCGTACCGAGCAAAGAGAGAGTTTTAAGTTTGAAGGTGGTATAAAATCCTTTGTTCTTAATCTAAACAAAAATAAAGAGACCCTATTTTCTGAACCCATTTATATTGAAAAAATGGTGGATGATGTCGATCTGGAACTGGCTTTACAGTATACAGACAGCTATGTGGAAAATATTCTTTCCTTTGCTAATAATATTAATACTCATGAAGGTGGAACTCACCTCAGTGGTTTTAAGAGTGGATTGACCAGAACCATTAATGATTATGCACGCCAGCATAATTTTTTAAAGGAAAAGGATGATAACTTTCGTGGTGATGATATAAGAGAGGGCTTAACAGCAGTGATCAGTATTAAACTGCTTGATCCTCAGTTTGAAGGACAAACCAAGACTAAATTGGGTAATAGTGAAGTTAGGGGTATAGTGGATTCTTTTATTAGCCAGGGGATGGGTACTTACCTGGAGGAGAATCCAGCTGTTGCTAAAAGAATTATTAGTAAGATCGAACAGGCCGCTCAGGCCAGAAAGGCTGCCCAGAAAGCAAGAGAACTAACCAGAAGAAAATCTGTTCTTACCACCACTGCTCTACCAGGTAAGCTGGCTGACTGTTCTATTACCGATCCTGAAGAATGTGAGATATATATTGTAGAGGGTGATTCTGCAGGTGGTTCGGCAAAACAGGGTAGAGATAGACGCTTTCAGGCAATTTTACCCCTGAAGGGGAAAATTATTAACGTTGAGAAAGCCAGGATTAATAAAATTCTCAACAATGATGAAATCAGAGCCCTAATTACTGCTTTAGGTGCCGGAATAGATGAGGATTTTAATCTGGAGCAGTTAAGATATGGAAGAATAATAATTATGACTGACGCTGATATAGATGGTGCGCATATCAGAACTCTTTTATTAACATTTTTTTATCGTTATATGAAACCCTTAATAGAAAAGGGTAGAATTTATATTGCCCAACCACCCCTCTATAGAATAAAAAAGGGAAGAAGAGAAGAGTATGTCTTTAATGAAAAACAGCTGGAAAAAAAGATGGAAGAGATGGGGAGGAAGGGTTTTTCTCTGCAAAGATATAAGGGTCTGGGTGAGATGAATCCTGAACAACTATGGGAAACAACCATGAACCCTGAGAATAGAGTTATTCTTCAGGTTCAGGTTGAAGATGCTATACTAACAGATGAAGTATTTGATGTTCTCATGGGTGATAGGGTAAAGCCCAGAAGAGACTTTATCCGCAAACATGCCCGGGAGAAAGATATATACGAATTAGATGTTTAAGAATGTCTGGAGGTAAACTTTATGGATGAGTTGAAGACCAGTGGCCTGGTACGGCCAGTTGATCTGGAAGAAGAGATGAAAGAAGCCTATATGGGTTATGCCATGAGTGTCATTGTTGGCAGAGCTTTACCTGATGTAAGAGATGGATTAAAACCAGTTCACCGCCGTATTCTATACGCCATGCATGAACTGGGTCTTCTTCCCGATAAAGGTCATAAGAAATCAGCACGTATTGTGGGTGAAGTACTGGGAAAATACCATCCACACGGTGATACTGCAGTTTACAATACCATGGTTCGTATGGCCCAGGAGTTTTCTTACCGTTATTTACTGGTCAACGGACAGGGAAACTTTGGATCAATAGATGGTGATTCTCCTGCAGCAATGCGTTATACAGAGGCAAAGATGGAAGAGATTGCTCTGGAGATGCTCTCTGATATTAACAAGGATACAGTGGATTTTATTCCTAACTTTGATGATACTCTGGAGGAACCAAAGGTTCTTCCTGCCAGAATTCCAAATTTGCTTATTAACGGTTCTTCGGGTATAGCAGTTGGCATGTCCACCAATATACCACCTCATAATTTAAAAGAGGTAATAGATGGTGTAGTGGCCTTAATAGATAACCCACAGCTGACACTGGCTGAGCTGACAGATATTATAAAGGGTCCTGATTTTCCCACTGGTGGAATAATAATGGGCAAGAATAGAATATTAAAGACCTATCAGCAGGGGAAGGGAAGAATAAGAGTCAGGGCCAGGGCTGA
>CAZXKH010000023.1:0-12498 GCA_964641385.1 uncultured Clostridia bacterium
CATAAGACCCTGAGTTTGCCGATTTTAGTGATTGATTTCTTGTTTCTGGCACCAATAAAAAAAATATCGCCGGAAACCTCGCTAATGAAAAGTGGAGGGATAGCCAACTTAGGGCAGACTTTACAACAAATCCTTTCTCAACCTCCTCTCATAAAATCAAAATTCCATCCCTCTATACCCTATAATATATTCTAGAAAAATATATAAATACCTCCCTTGACAAGAAATATTTATAATAATATGCATATATCTTCATAGCAATATTGTGAGAATATCATTCATTCACAATATTGTCTCTTGAAAGAACTCTTTCCTGTGGCCAATTTGCCTGGCTCTCAGTCCAGGGCAGCTGTATCTAATAATACAGAGGGGACTTGAAAATTATTTTTATGCTTATTTTGGTTCAGTTTATATCAAGGATAATGAGTCACTACATAGGAAGAATTATCCCATATTACCAGAGGTAGAATTATTCTTGCTTATAATAAAGAGGGCTCAGATAATTCATTGCCTGTTAATAATAGGATTATGAAATAAAAAAATAAGGAAATACAATGATATTTATATTACAGGGGGAATTATTAAATCCATTTTCAATTCTCATGCCAATAAGAAGGAAATAGGCAATATTTGTTGAATAATGAAAAGGGGTAATTCCATTAAATAAGGGGTTGTGATATTGTATGGTAGATTATAGGATTAAGGATCATCCCATTTTAGATTTTGAAGGAGGACCCAGAGTTAAATTCACCTTTGAAGGTGAAGAAATGGAGGGAATAGAAGGAGAACCGATTGCAGCTGCCCTCCATGCCAATGGAGTAATGGTCTTAAGGAAAAGCAATGAACTTAAGCGTCCTCGAGGATTTTACTGTGCCATTGGTAACTGTTCCTCCTGCCTGATGGTGGTTAATGGAGAACCAAACGTCAGAACCTGTGTGGAGGAGTTGACTGAGGGTATGGTGGTAGAGAGGCAGGAAGGAAGGGGTGTTGTGGGTGATTAAAGAGACTGAAATTGCTGTTATTGGAGCCGGTCCGGCAGGACTGGGTGCTGCTGTAACTGCTGCCTCTCTGGGGGCTGAGGTCACCCTGATCGACAGGCAGGACCGCCTTGGAGGACAGCTGATCAAACAGACCCATATGTTTTTTGGTTCTGAAAAGCAGCATGCCTCAGTAAGAGGTATCGATATTCCGGCAATTTTTGCCGATCAGATGGAGAGTAATGGGGGCATTGAGCTGCTGTTAAAGACAACAGCTCTGGGCTGTTATGAAGATGGAGTCATAACCCTGGAAAGGGAAAATGGGGCTGGAAATGAGAATGAATTTTTAAAGTATAAACCGGAATCAGTTATTGTGGCTACCGGTGCCTCAGAGAAGACACTGGCCTTTCCCAACTGTGACCTTCCAGGTATCTATGGAGCCGGCGCTGTACAGACTTTGATGAATGTTCATGGTGTTATCCCCGGGAAAAGAGTGGTAATGATTGGTGCCGGCAATATTGGATTGATCGTCAGCTATCAGCTGATGCAGGCCGGTGTAGAGGTGGCAGCCATTGTAGAGGCCCTACCTCAGATTGGTGGTTATACTGTTCATGCCTCCAAGATCGCCCGACTGGGAACACCAATTCTCACCTGTCATACTGTTACAGAAGCCTTTGGTGATGACAGGCTGCAGGGAGTTAAGATTGTTGAAATTGACGAGAACTGGCAGCCAGTGGAGGGTACAGAAGAGGAGCTGGAGGCTGATGTGCTTTGTGTGGCTGTTGGTCTTTCACCTCTGGCCGAGCTGCTCTGGCAGGCAGGTTGTGAGATGGTCTTTGTACCTAAGCTTGGTGGATATGTAGCGCAGAGAGATGAGAATCTGGAGACAACCAGGCCAGGATTCTTTGTAGCAGGAGATGTGGGGGGAATAGAAGAGGCCAGCAGTGCTATGGTAGAGGGCCAGATTGCCGGTTACAAGGCTGCCAGCAACCTGGGCTATGAGGATCGAGAGGGCCTTTATTCCCTTGCTGATCTTAAGCATCAACTACAACTACTGCGAGAGGGTCCAGTCGGATCACATATTAGAGCAGGTTTACAGCAGCTTAAGGAAGAAAGTGAGGTGGGGACTGATGCTTAAAGAGACTGGTGTACCAACAGAAAAGGAGCTTACAAAGGCTACTCCTCCCCAGGAGAGGTTAAAGGAGGGACCGGTGGCAGTAATCGAGTGTTTTGAAGAGATACCCTGTAACCCCTGCTTTACTTTCTGCAATACCGGTGCCATAACGGAATTTGATAACATCAATGACCTGCCACAGATCGACTACGATGACTGCACTGGCTGTGGGATCTGTATCAGCAACTGTCCGGGACTGGCTATTTTTGTTATCGATCAGAGTTTTTCAGATACCCAGAGTATTGTCCGTATTCCCTGGGAAATGCATTGGACTCCAGCGGCTGGAGATACAGTGGAGGCTCTTAATCGAAAGGGCGAAGCTGTGTGCAGGGCCCGGGTGGAAAGGGTTCAGGATAGTAAAAAGCAGGATAAGACCAAAGTCATTTGGCTGGTAGTTGACGATCAGCTGGCCATGGAAGTAAGAAGTATGAGGATGGTGGATGATAAATGAATGAGGATACAATAATCTGCCGCTGTGAAGATATAACCCTGAAGGAGATCAAGGAAATGCTGGAGGATGGATATCAGACTATAGATGAGATTAAAAGGATTAGTAGATGTGGTATGGGTCCCTGCCAGGGACGTACCTGTCGTCCTCTTATGATTGATATTATTGCCCGGCATAGAGGTATTGATAAATCAGAAGTGGAGCTGCCAACCTTCAGGCCGCCCACCAAGCCCATTAAACTTGGTACCATAGCCGATTCTAAATAGATGTTGTTTTTTGAAAGTGATGCACATTTCCCTGCCCCTGTTATGACGGGGCGGGGTTTTTTTATGATGCTTACTGTTCTATTCTTATCTTATAAAAGATAAAAATATGGAGCTATTAACAGGAAATTTTTGCCTTAGATGTTGCTGTACATAAAAAAACTGGCTGAGTTTGAATAGAAGCTGAATTTAGCTGTAGCAACTAGATTTTTTGGGGCTATCGATAGCCAATGATCAACAATTTTTTGAACATCCAGGGAATAAGATCTCTATCAGACAATATGAATTAATTGGGAGGTTAAAATAATTTTTTAGTTTTGGTTTTTGAGATACTCTTTTCTTTTGTAGATGCTGTGAATATATCGTCAATTGATAAATACTTACCCGGGCAGGTATTTTTCTATTAAATGGAATTTTGAATGTAATTTATCCTCTGCAGCTAAAAAGTCTTCCCTCTTTTTGTCAGTAAAGACAAAGGCAAAAGCCTCCCAGGTGTTGAATAAATAAATAAGTGCTTCCATATATCTTATATTTGATTATTGTATTATCAGGACATAAGGCTCACTGTTAATATTTTTATTGCTTCTCTTCTTTCTTATGCTCGAGAGGTCAGAGCTGTTGTTACAGGACAGATATCAGTATATTATTATAGCGGTAAAGATATTTGAAAATTATAACGAATAATTACTATTTGTCGTATGATTATATGCTTTTCCGGGGGTTTTGGATTGCTGGGAGGAATTATAAATTAACGATAAAAGAAGTCTTAAAGTAAAAAAAACCATGGAAGAGATGAATGTAGACTATTTGCTACTGGGACCCTTTACCAATTTTTATTATCTGACAGGCCTTAAAACAACTGCTGATGAAAGACTGCAGCTGGCCATACTGGATGCTAGTGGAGATCTTACTTTAATCATGCCTGAGATGTATCGTCAACAGGTGGAGGAAAGAGCACCGGAAGGCAGGAGGCTCTTCTGGGATGATAAAGGGGATCCCTTTCAGCTGGTAAAGGATATTCTAAAGGTCAGTAAAGAGACCACCATTGCTATTGATGATCGGTTAAATTATCTCCATCTCTATCCACTGCTGGACCTTTTAGGGCAGGGTGCCACTTTTCCTGCCAGCAGGGTTATGGAAGGTGTTCGCAGCGCTAAGGAACCAGGGGAGATTTCATTGATGGAAAGGGCTGCCGGGATTGCTGATCAGGTGGTAGAGGAGATGGCAGCATTCATTACCAGGGGGCGAAGTGAAAGGGAGATTGCCCTGGAGGTCGAGACCAGGCTGAAAAACTATGGTGGAGATGAGCTATCCTTTTCTCCCATCGTGGCCGGTGGTGTTAACAGCTGTCGACCACACCACAGTCCTGGCAATTACAGGCTCTGTGAGGGTGATTTTGTCACTCTTGATCTGGGATGCAGGGTAGAGGGTTACTGTTCTGATATTACCCGCACTTATTTTCTGGGAAGGCCCTCTCCTCAGCAGAGAGAGGTTTATCGAGTGGTCAACAGAGCCCGGGAGCAGGCCATTAAGGCCCTGGAACCGGGAATGACCTGTGAAGAGGCTGACGGGCTGGCCCGGGAGGTAATAGCGGCAGCCGGTTATGGTGAGTATTTTCTTCATCGTACCGGCCATGGGATAGGTCTTGACTGTCATGAAATCCCCTATCTGGTTGCCGGCAACCAGGAGCTACTGCAAGAGGGAATGGTCTTTAGTGTTGAACCGGGAATTTATCTGTCCGGGAATTTTGGAGTGAGAATTGAAGATATTGTTTTGCTGACAGCTAATGGTGCCAGGTCTTTAAACAGGGCTCCCAGGGAATTAATTACAGTAGATTAAGGGGTGAGCTTTTTGAAGGTAATCAGGGTGATGGAAGAAATTGAAGAAATGACAGAGCCTTCGCCGGTTAAGGTATTGGTTTCAGCCGGTTTGACAGGTGCTGAGTGCTCTCAGGCAGGGGTGGCTATCCTGCAACCGGGAGAATCCATTCCTGAGGAAGGGTTCTCCAGTCATGGTGCGGACGAGATTTCCTTTTTGCTCAGGGGAGATATCAGACTGGAGACCAAAGAGGAAAAAGTAATGGTAGAGTCCAGGGAACTTGTTTTTATGCCTGCCGGCAAGCCCCACAGAACCACAAATACCAGTGATCAAGAGGCCTATGTAATCTGGTTTGCCAGTCCACCCATTGTGGAGGAATAAAAAAGTTATTTTGAGGAGGAAAATAAAGGATGCCCATCAGAGTAGCTATTGACATTGGAGGTACCTTTACCGACCTAATCTCCCTGGATGAGGAGACAGGAGCCATTACTGAGGAGAAGGCTCATACTACTCCAGCCAATTATGCTCGTGGGGTGCTGGATTCTATTGAGCAGGCCGAAATTTCTCTGGAGGAGGCCAGCTATTTTATCCATGGGACAACGGTGGTAATTAATGCCCTGACTGAAAGGAAGGGTGCCAGAACAGCCCTGATTACTACCAGGGGCTTTAGGGATGTACTGGAGATCGGTAGATCCAGAAGACCGGATATGTATAATTACTATTTCCGAAAGCCAGAACCCTTTGTCAGGCGTGGTCTGCGTTATGAGGTAACAGAACGAGTTGATACTGAGGGCCATGTTGTTACTCCCCTGGCCGAGGAGGAATTAAAGGAGATTATTGAGGACTGTAAGCAGCAGGAGGTGGAGGCGATAGCTGTTTGCTTCCTGCACTCCTATTCCAATCCCGATCACGAGGAACGCTGCCAGGAGCTTTTGGAGCAGGAACTGCCAGGAGTTTCAGTAACCATTTCCTCAGAACTGATCAGGGAGTGGCGTGAGTTTGAAAGAACCAGTACTACAGTGCTCAATGCCTATGTACAGCCTCAGGCCAGGACCTATCTGGACACCCTGGAAGAGGAACTGCAGCAGAAGGGATTGCAGATCGATCCCCATGCCATGCAGTCCAATGGTGGATCAGCCACCTTTGATATGTCACGTAAAAACCCCATCAATCTTGTTGAATCTGGTCCAGTGGGTGGGGTTATTGGTGGTAAGGTCCTGGGTGATGTCCTTGATGAGGAGAATGTAATTACCTTTGATATTGGTGGTACAACAGCCAAGACCTCTCTCATCAGCAGGGGCGATTTGAAGGTAACCAAGGATTACAAGGTGGAGGAGACTCCCCGTTTTCCCGGTTATCCCATTAAACTGCCAGTGGTAGATATTATTGAGATTGGAAATGGTGGTGGCAGTATTGCCTGGGTTGATGATGTGGGATCGCTGCAGGTGGGACCTGAAAGTGCGGGAGCAGAGCCCGGACCTGCCTGTTATAATCTGGGGGGAGAAAGCCCCACTCTAACTGATGCCAACCTGGTGGCAGGCAGGATCAATCCTGAAAACTTCCTGGGAGGAGAGTTTGATGTTAGTTTAAAGAAGGCCCGGGAATCACTGCAGGGGATTGCCGATGAGTTTGAAATAAGTATCGAAGAGGCGGCCCTGGGTGTAATTAAACGGGCCAACAGTAATATGATGAATGCCCTGAAGCTAATCTCGGTTCGCAGGGGCTATGACCCCCGGGAGTTTGTAATGGTGGGTCAGGGCGGAAATGGTGCCGTCATGGGGCCTGAACTGGGCAAGGAACTGCGGGTGAAAAAGATAATTATCCCCCGCCGACCGGCCACCTTCTCTGCCTTTGGCATGCTGATGACTGATCTGCGTCAGGATCGGATCCAGACCCAGATTATGAGTATTGATGCCTCCAACCTGGGACAGATTAACTCCATTTACAGACAGCTGGAGGAAGAGGCCCGTCAGATATACTATCAGCAGGGATTTGAGGATCAGGACCTGCTCTTTGTTCCCTCTGCTGACATCAGGTATGTGGGGCAGGAGCATACAGTTCAAACCCCTGTCCCCTCGGATAAAATAGACAAAAAAGACCTGGAGAGGATCAGAGAGGACTTCGATCAGCTGCACCTGAAACATTATACCTTTAACCTTCCAGAGGCTGAGGCTGAGTTTGTCAATTTGAATGTAACTGCTCTGGCAACTGTTCCCAAGCCAGAGCTGACAGAGGTTGAAGATAATGGCTCCTTAGAGGAGTCCTTCCGGGGCACCAGAAAGATTTTCTTCAATGAATTTGGCCCTCGGGAGAGCAGGGTCTATGAGCGCCAGCAGCTACCGGTGGGAGTTAGTGTTGAAGGCCCGGCGGCAGTTGAAGAATCCAAATCAGTAACTATCATCGATCCGGAACAGAGGCTTGAGATAGATAAGTATGGAAATATTATCATTGTAAGCAGGGGTGAGGAGTAATGAGCAAAGTCGATCCTTTCACCAGAGAGAACATCGGCCAGGGTCTGATTGCTGCTGCCGAAGAAATGTTTGCCACCTGGGGCCGGACCAGCCAGTCCACAATTATCTATGAGGTGCTTGACTATGCGGCCGGACTGACCGATGCCAGGGCCAACCTCATCGGACAGGCCAATGGTGTTACAGGCTTTCTGGGGACCATTACCTATGGTGTTAAGTCAGTCATTGATAAATTCGGTCTCGATGAGCTAAAACCGGATGATATTGTCCTGACCAATGATCCTTATACCGGCAGTGGAACTCATCTCTGTGATGTGTCAGCCGTGATGCCCATCTATTACCAGGATGAGATTATTGCCTTTGCCTCGAATAAAGGACACTGGAACGAAATTGGAGGTATGAACCTGGGCAGCTGGTCTACAGGATCCACCGAGATCTATCAGGAGGGACTACAGTTTCCCTGTGTTAAGATTTATAACCAGGGGGAATTGAATGAGGCAGTAAGGGATATGATTGCTGCCAACTGCCGCACACCGCAGATGACTCTGGGGGATCTCTACGCCCAGACTGCCTCCCTTAGGATTGCCGAGCGGAGGGTTATTGAACTCTGTGATAAGTACGGCAAGGAGGCAGTTAAGGAGTCGATAGACAATCTACTAGAAAAGGGTCATCAGCGGGCACTTAATGAGCTGGCCAGGATGCCCAGGGGAACCTTTAGTGCTGAAGGCTATATTGATACTGAATCAAATGGCATCGATGATGTTTACATTACCGCCGAGGTAACCATTACCGATGAGACCTTTGAGATCGATATTACGGGCAGTGATGAGCAGGTACCGGCCCCCATAAACTGCACCCGTTATGGTGCACTCTCAGGGGCAAGGGTGGCCTACCACTCACTGGTCTCCCCCGGTGCTTCACCCAATGAAGGCTTTTATAAACCCATCAGGCTTAAAGGGCCCGAGGGAACGGTCTTTACTGCCACCCGTCCGGCACCTATCAGCTGTAACTGGGAGGGTTTTGCCCATCTCACTGATCTGGTGGCAAGGGCCCTGGCTCCAGTGATGCCGGAGCGGATTACGGCCGGCCATTTCCTGAGTATTATGGGAACTATTGTTGGTGGTATTGATGATCAGACCGGTGAACCCTTTGTCCTCTGTGAACCACAGGCAGGAGGATGGGGAGCAGGTGTTGACAAGGATGGTGAGAATGGACTGGTGGCCATTGATGATGGTGATACCTACAATATACCGGTGGAGGTGGCCGAGCATAAGTACCCCATCAGGGTGGAACAGTATGCCTTTAACCTTAACTCCGGAGCAGGCAAGCATCGGGGAGGCTATGGACTCTTCCGCGATTACCGGATCTTAAATTCCCATGCGGATCTGACAGTTATTGCCAGCAGATATCGTTATCCGGGCTGGGGTGTAGATGGTGGGGAAGATGGTTCTCCCAATTATATTGATGTCTTTCACCATGATCGAGAGGAACCCATCCGGAAGCCAACCTTTACCGGCCACCCCTTAAAGGAGGGTGAACTGGTCCGTTTCGTTACCGGTGGTGGCGGTGGTTATGGGGATCCAGAGCAACGGGACCCAGAGCTGGTACTGGAGGATGTTCGGGATGATTTTATTACCATTGAAGAGGCAGAAGAGGTCTATGGGGTCAGGATCGATCCCCATCAGCTGGAGATCGACTGGGAAGCAACAAATAAGCTGCGTTCAGAGAATTGATTCCTGCCTTTGGTCCTGGGTAACAGAGGTGGTTAATTAATTACTTCTTTACTGACAGCTGCAATGGGAGAGTTTGATAGAGCAAGACAGTAAAAAATATACAATATTATCTCTTCAGGGGTATTGGGTTAGATGCTGTGGCAGAAATAATATAAATTACAGAATTGCTGACAGGATCTTAATTGGGATCTCCCCCGGACTCAGTACCCCTGCCAAAGGAACAAAAATGGCAACAGCTGCAGACTTAGATATCCCAGCACTCTCCTCTAAAGAATCAGAGAGCATGTGAGAAGGGAGGTGGAAGATCAGGTGCCGGGCAGGTAGTCTGGAGCATGGGTTAATAAATTACTATTCAAGGAGGGAAACAATGAAGTTAAATAAAAAACTGATGGGACTCTTTTTGGCGCTCTGCCTTATTTTCCTTGGTCTTTCCTCTGCTACAGCTCTGGCTGATGAGGCAAGGCTCAGGGCCACCTTTTCCTGGCCCACTGAGATAGATCCGGCGGTGGGGTCTGATTATTCCAGTTCAACGGCTCTGACCAATCTATACGATACACTGGTTTATCCCAGTCCTGATGGGCCGGTGGAACCTCATCTGGCCAGTGACTGGGAGGTTTCAGAGGATAATTTAACCTATACCTTCTTTTTACAACAGGGAGTAAAATTCCATGATGGCACAGAACTTACGGCTGAGGATGTGAAGTTCACCTTTGAGCGTTTAATGACTATTGGTGAAGGCTTTGCCTATATCTTTGATGGCCGAGTGGACGATGTGGAAGTTGTGGATAATTATACAGTAAGGTTCCATCTTCCAGAACCCTTTGGTCCCTTCCTTTCTACTCTTTCCCGTCTCTATATCGTCAACAGGGATCAGGTCATGAACAATCTAAACCTTGATGATGATACCTATGGAGAATACGGTGACTTTGCACGGGACTGGCTGATGGTCAATGATGCTGGAACCGGTGCCTATCAGGTGGTGGATTTTGATGTTGGTCATCGCCTGTTGATGGAGCGTTTTGATGATTACTTTGCTGAAATGCACCCTCAGGCTCCAGGAGAGTTTGAGATGATTGGAACCACCGAAGCAGTAACAGTGCGCACCAAGATGCGCAGACGCGATCTTGATATCTCCGATATGTGGCAGACAAGTGAGGCCTTTGCCAGTCTGGAGGGCATCGATGGAGTGGATCTGGTGGGCTGGCCTGATGGTGGACAGCTCTATCTGATGTTAAATACTACTGCCCCACCCTTAGACTGTGTGCATGTCCGTCGTGCTCTCTCCTATATCTTTGATTATAATGTGGCCATTGAGCATATCTTCCCCGGTAGTGAAAGAGCAAGGGGTCCGGTGGCCAGGGTAATCCCCGGCTGGAATCCCGATGTCTATCAATTTGATAAGGATCTTGATCGGGCTCAGGAGGAGCTGCAGCAGTCAGAATACTACGGACAGCTGCAGGACTATCCCATCGAGTACGCCTGGACGGCTGAGGTTGCTGACCTGGAAAGGGTAGCGCTGATGTTACAGGCTGAGGCCTCCATAGCGGGATTGAACATTGATGTGGTTAGAACCCCATGGATGAGCATGATCGATCAGGCCGGACAGCCCGATACCACACCTCATATCTGCAGTGTCTTCGTTAACCCACACTATCCAGAGGCAGGATCTATTCTGGAGAGCAGGTATCATTCCAGTACTGTTGGCACCTGGGAACAGACTGAATGGTTGCAGGATGAAGAGGTAGACAGGCTGATCGAGGAGGCTCTGGGTACTGTTGATTATGATCAACGGATGGATCTTTACCATCAAGTGCAGGAGATAATAGTTGAACTGGCACCAAGTATCTTTGCCCTTGATAACTACGAGCAGCATGCCTATCAGGCCCATTATCTTGACTGGCCACAACCGGAAAATCCCATTCCGGCTATTGGATATAACTTTGATGTTCGCTATATTGGCCTGGATGCAGAGAAGAGAGACGAACTCTAGTCTTTGACAGTAAGTAACTGAAAGCCGGCTGGTGGAAGCACTTTAATCTTCTCTGCCGGCCGGCCTTTTTTTGTAAAGGGGGAATACTTTTGGATTTAAAGAAGTTTATTGGCTATCGCCTGCTGTATTCCATCTTTGTACTGATCGGTCTATCCATCCTGATCTTTACCATTGCCCGGGTGGTACCCGGTGATCCGGTGCGATTGGCCCTGGGAGCCAGAGCCTCGGAGGAGGTGGTGGAGCGGGTAAGGTCACAGATGTATCTCGATCAGCCAGTTGTAACCCAGTACCTTTACTGGGTTCGGGACATGCTGCAGGGAGACTTTGGGCGTTCACTCTTTACCAGGCGCAATGTGCTCAATGATGTACGGGAGTTTTTGCCGGCCACCATGGAGCTGGCCCTTTTTTCGGGGTTGATTATGGCGGTCTTTGGGATCTTACTGGGGACCCTTGCCGCCCAGAAGAAGAACAGCTTAGTGGATAACTTTGTCCGCCTTATTGCCTATGTGGGGGTGGTGACCCCCTCCTTTGTGCTGGCTGTCTTTTTCGTGCTGATCTTCGGCTATGGACTGGATATAATGCCCACTGCAGGACGACTGAGTTCCGGGGTTCAGGCACCGACCTGGATAACGGGGATGGTTACTGTTGACAGCCTGCTGACGGGCAACATTACTGCCTTCTTTAATGGCCTCTGGCATCTTTTACTGCCGGCACTCAGTCTGGCCATGGCAGGATTGTCCCAGCAGGCCCGGATAACTCGTTCCACCATGAGCGATAATCTGCAGAAGGATTATATCCAGGCTCATCGTACCTATGGTATTCCACAGCGGAAGATAATGTCCAAGTATCTGCTCAAGCCCTCTCTAATCCCCACTGTCTCCATACTGGGGCTGGATTTTGCGGCACTTTTGGCCAATGCCTTTTTAGTTGAGCTGATCTTTAACTGGCCTGGCTTTTCCCGCTACGGGATTAATGCCATTCTCCGCAAGGATTTAAATGCCATAACTGCCGTGGTGATGGTTATGGGGGTTATCTTTGTTACAGCAAACATACTGGTGGATATAGTTGTTGCCTATCTTGATCCGAGGATTAGAATGGGGAGGGAACGCAGTTGAGCATAGAAGAGAGAACAAATAAGAAGGAACTGCGAGCAGGTGCCTGGGGTCGTCGCAAAGAAATTCTGCAGCGGGCCTGGTACAAATTTTCATCCAACTACCTGTCGGTGGTGGGTCTGAGTATAGTGGTCATTGTAATCCTGATGGCCCTTTTTGCTCCCTGGATCACACCTCATCCCAGCCATGCAGGGGCAGTGGTTGATTTTACCTCCACCATGCAATCTCCCAGTACCAGCAATATAATGGGGACTGATGGTGTGGGTCGGGATATCTTCACCCGTATTGTCTTTGGTTTTCGATTTTCTTTGATGATGGGAATTGTGGTTATTGGGATGGCTGCTCCGCCTGGAATTATTTTAGGTCTGGTGGCCGGTTACTATCAGGGGACCAGAATCGATACCTTTATTATGCGCTTTGCCGATATCTTTCTGGCAGTGCCCCCTCTGATTTTGGCCATGTCCATTACCTCAGTACTAAGTCCCAACATCTTTAATGCCATGATGGCTGTAACC
>CAZXKH010000024.1:0-12391 GCA_964641385.1 uncultured Clostridia bacterium
TTCAGGGCCATCTTCAACCATTAAAACTCACACCCGGTCTCAGCAGTTTAGGGCTCTCTGTAAGGGCCTTAATGGTTTACTCTCCCCTTCATTGCTCTTAACATTTATTGCTTTACCTTAAAATATATATTATTACAGTTTTTTTGTCAAGTTATTAAAAAATATAAAAAAAGTATTGACTTTAGTTTACATCTTTAGTATAATCTAGGTATGAAGTCTGTCGAATAATGTAGTATCCTACGGGAAAGAAGGTGAAAAAATGAAGTCAACAGGTATTGTTCGTCGTGTGGATGAGCTGGGCAGGGTTGTTATACCGGTAGAGCTGAGAAAAACAATGGAGATCAACAAAAAAGACCCCATGGAGATTTATGTCGATGAGGACAATATTATCCTCAGAAAATATCAGCCTACCTGTATCTTCTGTGGAGAAGCTGAAAACATTACTGTCTTTAAAGAGAAAAATATCTGCAAGAATTGCCTGGATTCAATGCAGCACAGTGCTTAATTAGAAGACTAGCTAAGGTTATTCTTCGGGGGAGATCTCAATTTTGCCTGTGCTTTTTTCCACACTGAATCGTGTTGCCAGTTGATAGACCTGCCTTTTAGGCAGGTCTCTTTCTATTGCTACCCTTTTTATGGCTTTCTTTTTACTCAGACCACTCTGAAGATGAAAAAGCAGATGTTCCTCAAGGCTTAGATGCTGCCAGCTATCCTTATCATCCTCCTCAGAAGAACCCTCAATAAGCAGTGTAAACTCACCCCTGGGCTTTGTGCCCTCCAGCCTTTCTTTCAGCTCTTTTGCCCTGCCCTCCAGTCTCTCCTCATGCTTTTTGGTTACCTCCCGCATAAGCACCACCCTGCGATCCTTCAACAGTGATGCCAGCCGATCAAGGGTTTCCAGCAGACGATGAGGAGCCTCATAAAAAATAACAGTTCTTTTCTCCCCCCGGATTTCGGAAAGAAGTTCCTCTCTGGCTGCAGTATCACGGGGCATAAAACCCTGGAAGACAAAGGAGTCAGTGGGAAGACCGGAAACAACTAGGGATGAGATTAATGCTGTGGGACCTGGAATCGGTGTGATCTCAAGCCCCAGTTTCAGTGCCTCCTGCACCAGATAACAGCCTGGATCAGATATCCCTGGCATGCCTGCACTGGAGACTACAGCTATTGACATACCCTGCTTAGCCTGATCCAGAAGCCAGGGGGTTTTCTCTCTTTCGTTATCACGGTACAGACTGGTGGTTCGATTTTTAAGTTGATAATAGTTAAGCAGCTTTCTGATGCGGCGCGTATCCTCTGCTGCTATCAGGTCAACCTCTTCCATAATTCTCAGAGCACGCAGCGATATATCCTCCAGGTTACCAATTGGTGTTCCACAAAGATATATCATTCCCGCTTCAGCCATGACAGTTTAGTTCCCCCTCTTCAATCAGGGATAGCTTCTCACTGCGGTGAAGTTTCTTTATTTCCAGCTCGCGTCTCATAGCCTTCCTTTGAGTGGAAAAGACTTCATGGTAAACAAGGCTGACCGGCCTCCTGCCACTTGTATAGCGTGCCCCCTGACCGGTATTATGCTCTTTAACCCGCCGACTTAGATCAGTGGTATAGCCTGTATAAAGGCTACCATCTGCACATTCCAGAATATAAGTGTAGTGCATTACTCCTTTGGATCTCCTTTATCCAGTTCATCCAGTAAGACTTCAATCCTCTCCTGATCATCAAGTTCAACGGTTACTGTTCTTTTGATAATATTAAGATTAATAATTACTCCAGCTCCCATCGAAGTCTTAACTTTATTACCAACCTGAGGCATCTCCTTTTTGGCCTCTTTATAGGTTCCACACTCATACTTCAAACAGCACATCAAGCGCCCACAGATACCGGATATTTTGGCCGGGTTTAATGAAAGATCCTGGGCTTTGGCCATCTTAATGGAAATAGGATTAAAATCCCTAAGGAAGGTACAGCAACAGAGTACCCTTCCACAGGGCCCCAGACCACCCACCATTTTGGCCTCATCTCTGACTCCTATCTGTCGCAGCTCAATACGGGTTCGAAAGATCGAAGCCAGATCCTTTACCAGCTCACGAAAATCAACCCGACCATCAGCGGTAAAGAAAAAGATCAGCTTGCTGTTATCAAAGGTGTAGTCAACCTCTATTAATTTCATGGGTAAACCGTGTTCCGCGATCTTTTTCAAACAAATTTGAAAGGCCTCTTTTTCTTTCTGCTTGTTGATCTCTTCCTGTTTAAGATCCCTGTGAGTGGCCTTACGTAAAACAGAACGCAGGGGTTTAACCAGCTTCTCTTCATCTACTTCAGTGGGATCGGCAACCACCTGGCCAATCTCTTTACCACGTTTAGTTTCTACAATCACCTGATCCCCCTTTTTAAGATCAAGCTGACAGGGATCAAAGTAATATATTTTTCCTGCCTCCTTAAAGGTTATGGAGACTACCTTTTTCTTCACTCTTAAGTTCACCCCTTCCTTCTTATTTTCAACCAGTAGGATTCAAGTGCCAGCTGCTTAAGGGCATGTCTTTTTAAATCATTATGAGTCTTTTCTGTTTGCCTGATAACTCTTTCCAGTTCTCCTTGATGATAATCACGTGTTAAAAGCAGCAGATCCTCTCTATAATCATAATTTATCAGTTCCCTGTCACTTCCTCCTTCTTGAAGCAAAAGCAGGTCTCGAAAAAGGGAGAGAAAGGTTCTGAAGACCTCGTCCATCCTCTCACCATATTTCTTAACCATCTCCTCCAGGGTTAAAAAAGCATCTGTATAACCTGAACGGTGTAAACGAAGAAAGAAGGTAACTATCTCCTCCCGCCGGGCCCAGACCTCCTCCTCTTCAACCAGCTGTGAGGCACGAGTAAGGCTTCCTTCACTGAGACGGCTGTAGATAAAGGCCCTCTCCTCAGAAAGGTCAAACTTCTCCCTCAGTTTACGGCAAAGAATCTCAGTGGAAAGAGGACTGAAGAGCACCTGATGACAGCGGGAGATTACAGTTGGTAACAGACCATCCCGATTATTGGTTATCAGAATTAAAACCGCATAATCCGGTGGCTCTTCCAGTGTTTTCAGCAGACAGTTCTGTGCTTCTTCCCGCATCAGGTGTGCATCCTGTAAAATATAAACCTTTTTATCTGCTTCATAGGGCCTGTAGAAGAGCTCGCGTTGAAAATCCCTGATTTGATCGATTCTAAGATAATTATCCTCAGGCAGGATCTCCTGCAGATCAGGATGGTTATAGCTATCCACCCGACGACAGAAGAGACAGCTATTACAGGCATCTTTTCCCTTCTCCCTGCAGATAATAGCCTTCCCATACTCGCGAGCAAGGGAGGCCTTACCAACACCCTCCGGTCCATAAAAGAGGTAAGCATGATGCATCTGATGCCCTTTAATTGTCTCTAGCAGAAAGGAAACCTGAGTTGGATGTTCCTGCTGATAATCTCTTAAAGCCATCTATAATCATTCCCCAGCTATTATATCATACTGTCCTCAAGAAAATCTTGATGCATTGGGTTATTTAGCCCCAGCTCTTCAATCAAGGATAGAGAAGACCTCTTCTTTTATCCGGCGATGAATATTCTCTGCCGAAAGAGAGGCATCAATTACAGAAAAACGTTTCTCAGACCGGGCCAGCTGGAGATATGCTTCTCTTACACGGCAATGAAAACCAAGAGACTGACTTTCAATCCGGTCTCCAAAACCCTGCTGCTGTTCTTCCTTGCGGATCATACCTTCCCCTGGTTCAAGATCCAGCAAAAAAGTTAGATCAGGTTTAAACTTCTCCAAAAGAGGAGAATTAATTCTCCTAACCATTTCCTTTCCCAGCCCTCGAACCAAACCCTGATAAACAAGAGAAGCATCAAAGAAGCGATCCGTAATTACTACTTCTCCCCTTTCCAGGGCAGGGGCAATAACCTCTTCCAGGTGCTGAGCTCTATCTGCGGCATAGAGCAGAGCCTCAGTCAAAGGAACCATCTCCCTGTACTCAGGAGCAAGCAGCAATTTTCTTATTTTCTCCCCAATTCTGGTGCCACCGGGTTCTCTAGTTGAAGTGACCGGGTATCCCTTCTCTTGCAATAAATTATGAAGCAATTCAATCTGAGTGGTCTTCCCCGATCCCTCAGTACCTTCAAAGCTAATCAACAGAGTCATGCTTTTTCCTCCAAAATCTTATTCTAAAGAATTTATTCTGGATAAGTTGTCTTTCTCCTTTAACACGATAGAGAGATAAAAAAAGCATGCCTTATTGAGGATCAAGGCATGCAGACTGAATAATCCCTATATTGAAGAATAAATATATGCCAGCTGATTATTAATCCACACTGTAATTGGGAGCCTCTTTAGTGATATCTACGTCATGTGGATGGCTCTCCCTCAATCCTGCCTGTGAAACTCGAATAAACTTAGTATCGGTCTTAAGCTGATAAATATCCTTAACACCACAGTAACCCATTCCTGATCTCAAACCTCCCACCAGCTGATAGACAGTATCAGCAAGGGGGCCCTTATATGGTACCCTGCCCTCAATACCTTCAGGGACAGGCTTGTTGTTTTCTTCCTGGAAGTAGCGGCTCTTGCCACCCTCCTTCATGGCCTCCATAGAACCCATTCCCCGATATACCTTGTAGCTTCGACCCTTATAAATCTGTAGATCACCTGGGCTTTCAGCCGTTCCAGCCAGCAGGCTTCCGATCATGGCAGAATCAGCACCGGCAGCCAGGGCCTTAACAATATCACCTGAGTACTTGATCCCTCCATCAGCAATAACTGGAATGCCCTCCTTCTTGGCCTCATGTGCACAGTCAAAGATGGCAGTCATCTGAGGAACACCAACACCTGCTATTACTCTGGTTGTACAGATAGAACCCGGTCCTATACCAACCTTAATAGCATCAGCACCAGCTTCGATCAGTGCTCTGGTGGCAGCAGCAGTAGCCACATTACCCACGATCAGTTCCACTCCGGAGAACTTGGACTTAATCTCGTCTACCAGTGAAAGAACCCTGGTTGAATGGGCATGAGCAGTATCAATAAACAGCACGTCCACATCGGCCTCAATAAGAGCATCTGCCCTGCGCATGGCATCGGTACCCACGCTGATAGCAGCTCCAACCAAAAGTCGGCCCCGCTCGTCCTTGGCCGAAGTGGGATAGCGCTTGGCCTTTTCTATATCCTTAATAGTAATTAGCCCCTTTAATTGGAAGCTATCATCCACCAGTGGTAATTTTTCGATTTTATGCTCCTGTAAAATCTCCTTGGCCTCATCGATTGTGGTTCCCACAGGAGCTGTAATCAAACCCTCTTTAGTCATTACCTCTTCGATCTTCTTATCAAAGTCCCGTTCAAAACGGAGATCTCTGTTGGTAATAATGCCCACCAGATGATGATCACCGTCAACAATGGGAACCCCAGATATTCTATATTTCGACATCAGCTGTTCGGCCTCAAAAACCCTATCATCAGGATTTAAAAAAAAGGGGTCAACTATAACCCCACTCTCTGATCGCTTAACCCTATCAACTTCTTCTGCCTGCTGTTTGACTGACATATTCTTATGGATGACACCCAAACCACCTTCACGAGCAATGGCAATGGCCATCTGTGCCTCGGTTACAGTATCCATGGCCGCACTGAGGATGGGAATATTTAGGCTAATGTTTTCTGTTAGCCTGGTTCTGGTAGAGACCTCATTTGGGAGCACACTGGATTTGGCCGGTCTTAATAACAGGTCATCAAAGGTAAGACCCTCTTTTTCTATCCTCTCATCAAGCATTCTATCCACCCCCATAGATTAATTCCTTTAATAATTAACCTGGCTGTTGGGCCAGGCCAAAAAGCTTGACTCTTTAAATTTAAAGAAAGTATATCAAATACCCCTTAGACTGTCAAGACTAAATAGAGCCCGGCAGGGAGTTATTGTTTGTTCTCTTGCAAGAGAGTTAATGATAAGGTATAATTTTCTGCAGGAAGTATCCTTAACAAATAATACCTCACTTTTAAGGAGGAGTGCCATGTATAAAAATCAAATCCTAAAACAATCATCAGAGGATCTATCACTTATTCCCGATAAAGCTATAACCCTGACGGTAACCTCACCTCCCTACTGGAATGCCATTGACTATGACCGACATTCAGTGGATACTGAACAGGATTATCGCACCAGAAGCTACTCAGAGGGTTACCGTTCATACAGCGAATACCTGGACTGGCTAATAGATATCTTCTCCAAACTACTTGAAAAAACACGCCCTGGGGGTTTTCTGGCCATCATCATTGGGACTGTACTGCTGGAGGGAAAACACTATCCGGTTCCCATGGACCTGACCTCAAGACTAACTAAGGAGGGCTGGGAGTTTCGTCAGGATATAATCTGGAATAAAGTCACAGGAGGAGTAAAAAGAGCCGGCAGCTACATAAGATATCCCTATCCCGGTTACTACCATCCCAATATTATGACCGAGTACATCCTTCTTTTGCGCAGAGAGGGTGAACCTCTCTACCGCCATTACAGTCAAAAAGAAAAAGAAAGAGCAGCAGGGCCCATCAACAAGCTCTTTACCAATGAGATTGCCAACAACATCTGGCATATTGCCCCTGTCCCTCCAGGCTACCTTGATCACCCCTGCCCCTTTCCGGAGGAGATACCCTTCAGGTTAATTTCTCTCTTTTCCTACCCTGAAAACCTGGTCTTTGATCCCTTCAATGGCAGTGGACAGACAACCAAGGTGGCCAAATATCTGAATAGAGACTACCTGGGTTTTGACACCAGCAAAAAATATGTGGAATACGCCCAAAAAAGACTGGAAGATCCACCTTCGCTGAGAAAGGAACAGTTAATTAACAGTATTGAAAAAATTGATCGAGAAACCCCCCGGGAGGGGAAGACAAAGGGTCATACACGTCACGGAAGTGGCCAAAGGAAGAACAGGGGTGATCAGCTTTCCTTTTTTAAAGACTAAAGGCCTGTCAGCATCTGTAAAACAAAAAGGGCGCCCCTGCTTGGAAGCGCCCTTTGATAAGATATATTATTCTTCATCCTGGCTGGAACGTTTGAGCAGCATCTCCCAGCGCTGATCAACATGCTGCTGTATATCTTCCAGCAGTTCTTTGTTTTCTGGTTTCAGCAAATGCTTAAAACGCCCCTGTGGTTTCAGCCAGTCAGTAATAGGTTTCTTCTCCTTGGGCTGATAGGTTATGCGCCATTCTCCCTCTTCAACCTCAAAGAGAGGCCAGAAACAGGTGTCAGCTGCAATCTTTGTCAGCTCGATACCCATCTCTTCTGGCGCCCTCCAACCCCTGGGACAGGGGGAGAGAACATTCAGAAAGGAAGGTCCATCAATGGCAAAGGCCTTTTTAGCCTTCTTCATCAGATCCCGCCAGTTAAAGGGAGATGCCTGTGCCACATAGGGAACATTATGGGCAGCAATAATATCTGTCATTTCCTTTCTATTTTCCTTCTTGCCCGGTATTACCTTACCCACCGGACTGGTAGTAGTATTGGCACCCTTTGGAGTAGCACTTGAACGTTGAATACCGGTATTCATATAGGCACCGTTATCATAACAAACATACAGCATATTATGCCCGCGCTCCATTGCTCCTGACAGTGACTGAAAACCTATATCGTAAGTTCCACCATCACCACCAAAGGCAATGAATTCCATTTCACCATCAACCTTACCCTGTTTCTTTAAAGAACGAAAGGCCGTCTCAACCCCACTGATGGTGGCAGCTACATTTTCAAAGGCATTATGGATATATGAGCTGCGCCAGGCAGTATAGGGAAAGATAGTTGTTGAAACCTCAAAACAGCCGGTAGAAAAACCAACCACAACAGGGTTCTCAGCCATAGCAGTAATCTGCCGGGCAACTACTGAGGCTCCACAGCCAGCACAGAGACGATGTCCACCAGTTAAGATCTCTTCCTGCTTGGAAATCTCCTTCAGTTTCATCCCTTAACCACCTCCTATTCTCTTACACCAAAGTAAGATATTCTTTCATCTATGCTGCCACTATCATTTATCTTTTGTAGCTCATTAATCATGGCCTCCAGATCATTAACACTGGTATCCCTACCACCAAGACCATAGATAAAGTTTTTCGCCAGCTGATCTCCACCAAGGTTAAAGAGTGCATTACAGAGATCACCGTAAAGGGCTCCACCATTGAGAGAAAAGGTGTCCGCTCTATCAAGAACTCCCAGCACTGCACAGTCTGTAAGGGCCTCTACAATCTCTTTAGCAGGGAAGGGCCTGAAGACTCTTAGTTTTAAGAGACCAACCTTTATTCCCTCTTCCCGAAGATTATCAATAGCCTGTTTGGCAGTTCCGGTAGTCGATCCCATAGCTACAAGGGCTATCTCGGCATCCTCGAGCTTGTATGTTTCAAAGAAATCATAGGAACGCCCGGTAAGGTCTCCATACTCACTGCCAATTTCAGGAATTACTCGGTACGCATTCTCCATAGCCTCAACCTGCTGTCTCTTATGCTCCATATAATAATCCTGCAGATCAAGAGGACCAACTGTAATGGGATTATCAGCATCAATCAGGCTGTAATCCGGATGATATTCACCGATAAAACCCTTGACATCCTCATCTGCCAGCAGGGAAATGTTCTCCACAGCATGGCTGATGATAAACCCATCCATATTTACCATTACCGGCAATAATACACCCTCTGCCTCTGCAATTCTAACCGCCTGAATAGCATTATCATAAGCTTCCTGAGCATTTTCAGCAAAAAGCTGAATCCAGCATGTATCACGAGCACCCATAGCATCACTATGATCACAGTGAATATTAATGGGGGCGCTTAGAGCTCGATTAACCACCGGCATAACAATCGGCAGACGGTTGGAAGCAGCAATGTATAGAACCTCCCACATCAGGGCAAGACCGTTGGCGGAAGTAGCCGTCATGGCCCGGGCTCCACTTGAAGCAGCGCCCACATTGGCACTCATGGCACTGTGTTCACTCTCTACAGTAATAAACTCTGTATCAACCTCCCCATCAGCAACAAACTGGGAAAAGATCTGTACAATTTCAGTCTGAGGGGTAATGGGGTAGGCAGCAACTACATCAGGGTTAATCTGCTTCATCGCCATTGATATGGCCTCGTTACCCGTAAGAGCAACTTCTTTCATTTAACTGGCCTCCTTCTTCTCTTAATCTTCCTCTCTCTCCATGGTTATGGCTGCAACCTTATCAGGACATTCATGGGCACAGATTCCACAACCCTTACAGTAATCATAATTTATCCCTGTAATTTTACCATCTTCAGCCTTTATTGAACTATCAGGACAATAAATCCAGCAGCGGAAACAGTTTATACATTTATCCTCACTCCAGATGGGACGTTTTGTCCTCCAGCCGCCGGTATGGTATTCAGCTGCATTACCACTGTCCAGAATATACCCACCTCTGGGCAGCTCTCTCCATCCAGCTTTTGTCATCCACCCTGCACCTCCTGATAGGCACGTTCTATTGATCTTATATTACCATCAATAACCTCTTCTTTATCAGCAAACTTCTTTTTAAACTCTCGCCTTATATAATCTACAAATTGCTCGGGATCAACAACTTCTGTGATCTTAACCAGTGCTCCCAACATTGGTGTATTGGGGAAGGTTCTGCCTATCTCCTCCTCAGAGATTCTGTTGGCATCAACAGTGTATACACTGCCCTCTGACAGACCCAACAGCTGTCTGATCTTATCTGGACTCTGTTCTGTATTAACAATTACTGTACCGTCCCTGGGTAGCCCCGCAGTCAGATCCACAGTTCCGATCAGAGTGGGATCAAGGACTACCACAATCTGTGGCTCCTCAATCTGACAGTGTACAGTCAGCTCATCATCACTGATCCTGTTATAGGCCAGAACAGGTGCTCCCATCCTCTCAGGGCCATATTCGGGAAAGGCCTGAATATTTTTCCCCACCTCGGAAGCAACCTTACCCAATAAAATAGAGGCCGTTTTTGAACCCTGACCTCCCCTGCCATGCCATCTGATTTCAGTTAGATCACCCATCTTGCTCCCTCCTTTATAATCGAATAAATAAATGTTCGGCTGATGCTGAATATTTTGTTTGACTTCACCCCCCAATTTTAAGATCTAAATATTATAATAAATGACAAAAAAATAGATAAAAAGATCCCTTTAACACCGTTATTAGTTTAACAAAATATCTTAATAACGTCAAGGCAATCCTGATAATCACTCATAATTGCAAATTATCACAATTTATAATATTGTCTATCTTTTTTCCTGGAGCATCCTGAAACTGCTTGGGCCTTAGCCCGGCGCAGAAGGTAAGTGTATTTTGCCTCAGCAGCACCGAGCATAAATACCGCATGGTCCACCAGCAGGGGATCCTTAACAACCTGGAAGTAATTAATGGCCCTAACCCATTCCTGCCATGCACCATGAATCTCTTCTAGCAGTTCCTCCTCTTCTTTATCCTGTATACTGTTCCCAGTTATCCTTTCCTTCAACTCCCTAAAGATGAATAATAGTTGGTCCATTAAAAACAACCCCCCTTTTTATGGTTATTATTTCCTAAAAGGGGGGCTCTGATACTAAAAATATCCTGATAGGGCTGCTTTTCCAGTCTTAAAATATTAGCTGTGAGAAATATAACACCTGTTGATCCTCTTTTTAGTCCACGGATAGCTTAGGATAATCTCCTTAGGAAAATTGTCCCTGCCCAAGTTCCCGTGATCTCCTGGTGGCAGCTTCTACAGCTCTAATCATGCTCCCTCTAACACCATCACTTTCAAGGTGTTTCAGGGCTGAGATAGTCGTTCCTCCAGGTGAGGTTACAATCTCACGCAGCTGGGCTGGATGGAGATCTCCCTCCAGCACCATTCTGGCCGCACCCAGTACAGTCTGAGCTGCAAAAACCCTGGCTGCCTCTCTTTCCATTCCCATCAAAACAGCCCCATCAGAGAGAGCTTCTATAATAAGATATATATATGCCGGTCCACTGCCACTTAAACCGGTGACTATATCCATCATCTCTTCCTTTAAGGGAACCACATGCCCAATACTGGAGAAAATCCGAATAGAGCGCTTCTTCTCCTTTTCAGTGGCGTAATGACCGCAGACAACAGCCGTCATGGCCTCCTTAACAGAGGCAGCCATATTGGGCATTACCCTGATAACAGGCACCGGCTTAATCAGTTTATCCTCCAGATAGGAAATTGGTATTCCAGCTACAATTGAAATTAGTGTCTGTTCCCGCTTTAAATGGTCACCGATATCGAAGAGCACTTGATCAATAACCTGGGGAGTAACTGCCAGAATAACCGTATGAGCCGACTTGATTCCCTCTTTATTATCAGCTACAACTTCAATTTCCAGCTCCTGCTTAAGATCCTCCCTGTTCTCCTGCCTGGGATCACATCCTACAAGATTATTTCTGGATACAATACCTTTATCAAGCATGCTCCGACAGAGTATACTGCCCATCTTACCCAGTCCTATTACTGTTATTCTCTCTTCCTTCAATACCATCATCCTCCATACTCTAGTAGTTGAGAGAAAAAATATTAAGAATCAAAAAAGGTCCCTTCTCCTGTAAGGACGAAAGAACCTCCGCGGTACCACCTTAGTAGATTTTGTCTGCCAGAACAAAATCCCCTTTTAAATACATCTTAAAAGATATATTTCTCCCCTGATAACGGCAGAAGCTACCCGTAATGGCTCATCGCCACCAGCATCCAGAGTGGGTTCAAGGGATAATCTCTATGAGGGACCTTCCAGCCTGTGGATCCCTTCTCTGTCTCAGTTATATATCCCTCTACTCTTCTCCTTCATCGCCTTTAAAAAACATATTTTATTTTAAAGACTATTATAACAGAGGCTGAGATAGAATGTCAACACTTATTTTCTTTTTGCCTTACCATAACGCCTTTTAGTTACATAGGTAGCAGCTTCTACTCGGTTTTTTAGATCCAGCTTGCTTAATATATTGCTTACATAGTTGCGTACAGTCCGTTCTGCCAGATGGATATTACTGGCAATTTCTCTATTGGTCATACCCTCTGCCAATAGTTCCAGGATGGATTCCTCCTGATCTGTTAAATCATCATGGATTGGGTTTTGTTTCTCCGGTTTTCGGATATAATCAAGGACTCGACCAGTAATTGATGGATCAAGCATTGATTCTCCGCTGTTAATATTTTTAATGGCTTCCTCCAGTTCCTTACTGGAAATCCTTTTCATCAGTAAACCACTGGCACCAGCCATAATTGAAGAAAAAACAGTCTCATCATCACTACAGGAAGTAAGAACAAGCACCTGACAGTCCTGAACCTCTTCTTTAATTTTTTTACAGGCTTCAATCCCGTCCATACTTGGCATTGTAATATCCATT
>CAZXKH010000025.1:0-12283 GCA_964641385.1 uncultured Clostridia bacterium
TGGTAGCTGATAATGGTCTGGAGGGTGTGACAGAGCTGGTAATCTCAGAGCCCACAGCTATGAAACCGGCTGTGGCTGAAAAGGGTGCCCTCTGGCTGAGGATTCGGGTTTATGGTCAGGCTGCTCATGGCTCTGCTCCTGAAGAAGGCCTGAATGCCATTGAGGGTATGGGCTGGATCTTATCAAGGCTAAGGGACTGGAAACCGGATTATTCACCACATCCTCTACTGGGCTCCTTTACCCTGAATTCCGGTCAAATTAAAGGTGGCAGTAAGATTAATGTGGTGGCGGCTGATTGCCGGCTTGATCTGGATCTGAGAACCCTACCCGCTCAGGATCACTCCCGGCTGTTAAAAGAGATAGAGGAGCTGGTATCTTCACTGACAGAAAAAAATCCCTGCTATAAGACTGAGGTGCAGGTACTACGCAGCTATCCTGCCCTGCAGACAGAGAGCAGCCAGCCACTGATCAGGGACAGCATGGATCTCCTGGCTGAAATGGATGGGAAGAGGTATGAACCGATGGGTGTCTCTTATTTCTCTGATGGGGTAGTCTTTCGCCAGGCCAGGCCGGAACTACCACTGCTGCTTATAGGTCCCGGTCATCCAGCACAAGCCCATCAGGCCGACGAGCACCTGGAACTGGATTTACTTTATCAGGCGGTGGAGTTTTTTCGCCGACTGGCTCTGCGACGCTTAACCTGAAGTGATGGGTGGCCTTTTCCAGCAAACAAAGTTTACAGGCGGACTCCTTGCCAATAACAAGTTAAAATAGTTGATATAACAGGGCACTCATCTCTAAGGAGGATGGGTGTCCTTTTTAGTTAAGGGAGAAGGCAGTCTTGAGGAGAAGAGTCATTCTGGTTGATTTATTAATCTCAAGCTGTGAAGTCTCTTTCAGGAAGTTTTAATTATCAGCTCAGGGAAGGGGTGGGGAGGATATCAAAGGTTGTTTGCTAAAGGTCACGTTTTTCCAGGATAACCATGGCAGCACCTGTCAGTATCAGTCCGGCTATCAGGAGCAGCAGGGTATCACTCAACCAGTAACCATTGCCGGCAATGACTTCTCCGGGATGATAGTAGTTATAAAGGCTAAAAGTATTGATTACTTCTAATCCTTCCCAGATATCTGTCAGAAAGTCCAGCACATACATTAGGGCTATTGCTCCAGCAGCAAGAGCCGGTGTCAGCTCAGCTTTGGGAACAGCTGCCGAGATGAAGAATCCAAGACCGGCTGTGGCCATCATCAGGGCAGCAATGTTAATGGTTACCGGTAGTAGATCCTGGAATGGAATTCTTTCAGTAATATCTATCGCCCAAAAACCAGCCTCCAGTCCCAGTAGAATGCCCAGGGAGAGGATAAAAATACCAAACAGAGCAACCACCAGGTGGGTTAGTATTATTCTGTACCTCTTGATGGGTCTGGTAAAGAGTAGTTCTCCGGTGCCCTTGACCAGCTCGCCTGAGATGGCTTTACCGGCCAGGTTTAGGGGGTAGGCGGCCAGGATAAGGATCACCAGGGGATGGGTGAGACCAATGGTAATAAAGCCTGTCAGGGTATGGTAGAGGATGTCAGCTCCCCCCATAAAGCTGAGAAAGATGGAGGGCATATCTTCAAGCATCATGGCCATACTATCCTTCATGCCGGGATATAGGACAACCATTAACAGCTGAAAGAAGAAAAGGGAAGCAGCATAGACGGCAAGGCCTGGCAGCTGTTTTTTAAGGGTCCGCTTAAAGAGGTTGGGATTCATTTTACTTTTCTTCCTCCTGTTCATAATAGGTGATGAAAAACTCATCCAGGCTCGCCTTCTCACAGGTAAAATCAAGGATTTTTAGTGGAGATAGCCTATCAAAGAGCTGGTCAAATTCTCCCCTCCAGCGAAAGGAGACCTCCTTACCTCTGATCGAGACTGAATGGGCCTCAGGAAGGGAGAACTTATCAGCCTCTATTTCAGTAGCCAGCTGTAACCGGATGCGATAGAGGCTGCGGTTTTTTAGATCACTTACATTCTCTACGGCAGCCAGCCTTCCTTTTCTAACAATGGCCACTTCTTCACAGATCCTCTCCACCTCAGAGAGGTTGTGAGAGGACATGAAAATGGTCTTTCCCCTTGACTTTAAATCTCGCAACAGGCTGTAAAAGTTATGCTGTCTAAGGGGGTCAAGGCCTTCTGTTGGTTCATCCATAATAATCAGTTCCGGGTCATGCTGTATGGCCTGAATGACTGCTAGCTTCTGTTTCATGCCACTGGAGTAACCGAGGATTTTTCGCTTAAGGTCCTGACTGCCAATCTCCATTGCTTCACAGGCTATTTCTTGCAGTTTATTTCCCTCTGATCCATAATAGGAACCCATGTAGTTAAGGAATTTTTCTCCAGTCATATCTTCATAGAGTCTAAACTCCCCGGGTAAGAAGCCCAGTCTTTGCAGCAGGTTAACCGAATAGGCCCTGGAGCGATCAAGCCGCTGTCCAAGAAGCTCTGTAAAACCACTGGATGGTTTTATCAATCCCATTAGAAGCCTAATGGTGGTTGTCTTGCCAGCACCATTGGCTCCCAAAAAGCCAAAGATTTTTCCCTTCTCTACATCCAGAGATATTTCCTCTATGCCTCTGGTTTTTCCATAATATTTGGTAAGTTTTTTAATGCTGATGGCCTTCATTCTTTTCCTCCCGAACTGTGTTATGGACAAAAGCTAAATTTTGGGTAGCGGTACCAGAGGCATGATAAGAAATTATGGCTTACGTGATCAATAGACCTGAATCTGGTCCAGCCCATAGCTTACCGCATAATATCCAATCTGCAGTCCATCCCAGAGGGTAATATTGCTTTCTATTCTGTTTAAACCTGTGTACAGCTCCCTGACCAGCCGGGGAAACTTAAAGATATTGGTACTGTCAAACATTTTTTCTTCTAAGGCCAGCAGGATTTCTTCCTGTCTTTTCAGCCGTTCAAAGTCCTCGGCCTGCTCTTTAATCTGCATATATTCCCGGGCTCTTTTGCTATCCATCTTTATCGGGCCCTCTCTGGTCTGGATGGTTACCCCATCATAGATATCGATGATATCGACGAAATAGAGGAGATTGGCCCGGGCATAGAGCTCTATCGGACCCCGATTAATATATTGGGCTATCTCTTCAGCAGCCCTGATGTCAACCTGGTTTCTAAGCGGGACCTGATAGATATCTATTCTCTGATGGTCATCGTTGACAAGCAAAAAGATGATGAAGGTGGCCCGGTCCTCATCGGGTGTTACTTCATAGAGGACCAGATCGGCCTCCTTTTCCATTTTATCTCTTACCTGAAGGCCGATCTCTTTGGCTCCATCTCCCAGCAACCGATCCATCAGTTCTATCGGTGCTTCAGCTGCAAGAGAAGGGGAAGTTAAGGCAAGGATAATCAGGGATAGAACAGCAATAATTAATTCTTGGGCTCTTATCTTTGTCAACATATTTTATTTAAACTCCTCTGTTAATTTCAGGTTGGCTTTTTTTCTGCTTAAAGATTCTGAAAGGGTTATTATATCTTTAATTTTATCAAAGATAGCAGCTGATAACAAGTAGCTGTACCTTCACTCAAATAGAGGAAAAACAAGAATTATTGACGGCAGTTAGGATTGGGTTTAAAGGGGCTGTCCTCCTGCAGCTGATGAATAAGATATGGGTTTAAGGAGCAGCTTAAAGGGAAAGGGGGGTTTAATAATGGACTGGAATGACTGGAAAGAGGGTTTGAATCGGGCTGTTAACGTAGGGGAGACCCTGCTTTCTGAGGAGCAGATGGATAACATTGCCTATCGGGTGGGTGATTTTCTTGCCCGGAGGACTGATCCCCAGATGCCAGAGCAGATGGTTCTCAGAGAGCTCTGGTCTGTGGCTTCGGAAAAAGAGCAGAGAACACTGGCCTCTCTGATGGTCAGGCTGGTAGATGAAGATTAATATCCGGGAAGGGCCATCTCCTTCCCGGTTGATTCTCAGTAACGGTACTGGATGCCATAGGGGGGCTCTGGGTATTTCAGCGCTATGTTCTGGTAGGGGCAGCCTACCAGACAGGCTCCACATTCCAGGCAACGCCAGTACCTTACTTCAATGGCTTCATTCTGCCAGTGGAATACCTGGCTGGGACAGAAGTGGGTACAGGGTTTATCATCACATTTTTTTCGGCAGCTGAGATCCCTTTTAATCTGGATATGACTCTCTTTGCTGTTAACTACAATATTATTTTCTCGAACTGGATCATCGGTCTGGTTATTTTTCATTAGAATGCCTCCCAGTGTTTAAGACCTGAGACCAGATCATTAATGCTTTTGATGGGGGGCTGGAGGTTGCTGAGGGTTTTTATAATCTGCTGTTCCTTGCTTTTTTCTGTCTTCAGATCTACCTCAAAGAGATTATGAGCAACAGTATTGGCAGTCTTGCTGATCAGCAGGTCGGCATCAGGGTGTTTTTTTCTGTATTGAGGGAATCCTCTTTTTGCTTTGATGTCCTTGAAAAAGAAGCTGTCACTTATTTTTTGCTGATAAAGGGCAAGGTTTTGGGCTGTATAGCTTCCACGGGCTCGAGCCTGGATAATAGTCTCTGCTGCTATTTTCCCGGACAGCATGGCCAGATCCGTCCCCCTGCGGCCACTGATCATCATTGCTGCATCACCCACCACCAGTATTCCATCCCTGTAGAGCCGGGGCAGGGAGTAATACCCACCTTTGGGGATTAAATGAGCCTGATACTCCAGCAGCCGGGAACCTGCCAGCAGAGGGCTGATCAAGGGGTGTTTTTTGGTTCGCTGCAGCAGGTGAAAGGGGTTTAATCCTTTGTCCACTATCTGGTCCAGATAGCTGCCCACAATCAAAGAGATAGTATCTCTGTTGGTCCAGATACCCCCTCTGCCAGGAGCTCCTGCCGTGGGATAGCCGATAATGCCAATGATGGCCCCCTGGTCTTTATCCAGCTGGAAACGTTCTTCAATGGTGACGGCTGGTAGCTCCAGCACCTCCTTCACATAAAGGGTCATCTTATCTGCAGCTAATTCTTTCCGCATTCTGTTTTGATATGTTAATAAAGAGTTGACTCCTTCGGCCAGAATAACTGCTTCAGCAGGGATTACCTCTCCCCTGGAGGTTATAACCCCGGTCTTATTCTTTTCCTGACTAAGCTTTTTGACCAGGGTATTACACTGCAGGAGTGCACCTTCCTGCTCTGCCTTTTCTGCCAGCCAGCTGTCAATCTCAGAGCGTTTGACGATCAGTTTGTTGTAGGGGGGTTTTGAAAAGCGCAGGCCGGTAAAGCCCATTTTGATACAGGATTCCTCCTCCATCAACCAGAGCTCTTCTCTGGTTACCGGCCTTTCTATGGGGGCTTCCTTCCAGAAACCGGGAATGATTTCAGCAGTTGGTTTGCTGTATATATTGCCACCAAAGACATTCTTGCTGCCGGGATAGGCTCCACGCTCCAAAAGCAGGGTGGAGATACCATTTTTGGCCAGCAGATATGCTGCTGTGGAGCCGGAGGGGCCGGCTCCTACAACTATTACTTCATGGTTTTTCTCTTTCATTTTATCCTCCCTTCTTATTATTAGTATCCCTACCTCAGGGCTGTATTATCCCTGATTTGTCCTGCAGGGAAAGCCGCTGTTATCTAGAATAATTATTTATACAGGTATTATTGGGGAGGAGTTTTGCCTTTGAGAAAATTACTGGTTGTTCTGCATTATACCGGCCCTTTGCTGGTAATACTGGGTGTTTTGCTCTTGCTCCCCCTGATTGTGGCTCTTATTTACGGGGAGGGGCAGATGGTGTCTGCCTTTTTATTTCCTGCTGGATTATCCCTCCTCTCAGGGCTTTTGCTCTTCTTTTGCATCGGAGAGGAGGATAACTCCATTGTTATCAGTATGTTTGTCTGTGTTGTGGGCTGGGCACTTGTCTCACTTTTTGGTTCTCTACCCTTTACTCTAGGTTTAGAAGAGCAGATCATTAACGGTCTCTTTGAGGCGGTGAGTGGCTTTACAACTACAGGCATGACTATTTTTTCTGATTTATGCTCCCTTCCCCATGCACTTCTATTCTGGCGTGGGCTGATGCAGTGGCTTGGGGGTCTTGGTATTTTAACCTTCTTTCTGGCGGTCACCTTCAGGGGGCAGGGTGGACTCTGGCATCTCTATGCTGCCGAGAGCCACAAGTCAAATATCAGACGACCAGTTCCCAATATCTTTAAGACAGTTGAGATTCTGTGGATCATCTATCTTGCACTAACTGCCCTGCTATTTCTCTGTCTGCTTTTACTGCGGGTGGAGCCCTTTGATGCAGTAGTTCATGCCATGACAACCCTCTCTACGGGAGGTTTTTCCAATTTTGATGCCAGTATAGCTCATTTTTCCGAGACAGGTCATCCTTTCTTTCGCCAGATCGAGTATTTGCTGATTATCTTTATGCTGCTGGGTGGAACTAACTTTCTGGTTCATTATCAGGTTTTTCAGGGAGACTGGCGTGAGATCTGGCGCTGGAAGGAGATGAAGTACTACTGGGGACTGCTGTTGGGCTGTACCTTGCTGGTTCTACTCAGCTTTATCCCTGGGGGTGAACTCTTCTCTTCACCTGAGTCTATCTTCAGAAAGAGTCTTTTCCAGGTAGCGTCATTACTCTCCTCTACCTGTTATCTAACTGTAGATCTTTTCAGCCCTTTCTTTTCTGCCTTTTCCCGATTAATTTTTTTGGTATTGATGTTTGTTGGTGGTTCTGTTGGTTCAACAGCCAGTGGCTTTAAAGTGCTCCGGCTTGTAATCTTAAAGGAGACACTGGTGCAGGAGGTTAGAAGAATATACTATCCCCGGCGGTCCGTTCATCCGGTGGTTATTGATGGTGAAATAATCTCCCGGGAGGAGATGATGAGGACAGTTGCCATTTTTATGGGCTGGCTGGTAATGATTCTGATCGGCAGTGGTGTTACCGCTCTTTTGTCTCATTATTCCTCTGCTGTCTCTCTATCAGTAATGCTTTCGGTGGTGGGTAATATGGGGCCGGTGGAGCTTTCGGTGGATGAGATTCGTTCTCTTTCACCGGTGCTTAAGGGAACTTATATGCTGGGAATGCTGGCCGGCAGGCTGGAGATCTTACCACTGCTGCTCTTTTTCTCTCCCCGGGCCTGGAGCAGTTCTTAATCAATCAAGAAGGGAGTGATTTTTGTGTATATAATTATTGCCGGTGGTGGTGTGGTGGGCAGGGCTTTAGTTCGTAAACTGATGAAAAATAAGCATGACCTGGTTGTAATAGATAGTGATCGAGATGTCTGCGAAGCCATCTACAGCAACTTTGGTGTGCTTACTATCTGTGGTAATGCTACCAGAATCGATATACTCCAGGAGGCTGGGATCGATAAATGTGATGCTGCCCTGGGAGTGATGGGCAATGATGCTGATAACCTTGCCTTTTCTATCCTGTCCAAAAACTATAATATTGAACAGATTCTGGTTAGAATGAGGGAACCGGAGTACAGAAATGCCTATCGTCTGGCAGGTGCCTCCAAAGTGGCCGGTATTGTCGATCACCTGGTAGATAGTTTTGTCAATGAGATCGAGCAACCCCAGATCCAGCGGGTAGTCTCCATTGAGGGAGGCAGGGCTGAGATCTCCATCGTCAATCTTCCTCCTGATGCCTGTTGTGCAGGGCATACTATTTCAGAGATTGTCAATAACCCTGAGTTTCCAGAGGAATGTGTAATTGCCGGTATCTTTGACCTGAGGGAGAGGAAGCTGATTATCCCCCGGGGGCAGCAGAAGATCTATGCTTCAAGTCGTCTCTTTCTGGTGGGCACCAGGGAGAATATCAAGCAGGCGGCTGATTATCTAACAACCTGCAGATGATATAACTTGAATAATATAACCAGGCTGACAGGTATTAATATCAGTTGAAGAAATAGCGTGGTATTGGTGGCAGTAAAATTTCCAGCATCAAGACTAAAGAGCCCACCTTTATGGATGCCTAAGATTATTTGAATTTCTTTCTACAGCTGCTTTTAAGGCAGGCTTTCTTCCCTTTTTCTGGCTGCCAATGAACAGTAAGAAAAAGATTAGCATACCACTGATAAAGGGGTAACTGATATAAATGTCAAATAGAGTTCCGGCCCATAATGGTCCTATAGTCCGCCCCAGGCTCAGATAGGATTCAGCTATACCCATTGTCCTGCCCTGGCTCATTGTTGGTCCTTTAGAAATCAAGGCTATGGCAGAGGGCTTTAACAGTGCATTCAATAAGATAAAGAAACTAATAGCAGCCAGAATAGTGGCAAAGCTGCTGGCCAATAGAAATAAAATAAATCCCAATCCATTTCCAAGCGAGGCTACCCTGATTACCTTTTCTTCTCCGAATTTTTCGTAAGTGGACCAACGATTAGACCCTGGGCCAAAATATACATTAAACTCATGGCCATCAAGAATGTGCCAACTTCCTGTGGGTCATATCCAAATCGTTCCAGGGCATAAAGACCATATATACTGGAGAAGTTAGACTTTCCAAAACTTACTGCAAATGCAACTATCAAACCAAAGGCTATTGGTGTGGATATCCCTTGCCAGGGAGTTTTAATCTGTACCAATTTAACCAGTTCATTAGCTCTACTTCTCCTTTCCTTTGGTAATGACTCTGGAAGTCCGAAAAATACAATTAAGCAGGTGATGATGGAGATCCCTGCAGATATAAAGAAAGGAGTCTTTTACGATTCTGCAGCCAGTATTCCTCCAAGTGCAGGACCGAAGACCATCTAAAAATTGTCCAGGCAGCTATTAAGTGGGGGATAATTAATCTGGCTTCAGGCTTATGAAATTATCTTCGAGCAATCATGTTTGGTCTCTCTTTTTTCCTCCAAATAAAAAAATATTCCCAAAAAGGGGGTTTTTTGGGTTTATATTTTTTTTAAGCCTCTGCTGGAACAAAGTATTAGCATAGCAGGTCTTTAAATGGTTCATGATAGGATTAAGGCTTAAAAAGTGAGGGGAGGTGAGCAAAACTTGAACCAGAACCTTCAACAGGAAATCAACTCTCTAAACCAGATGGCCAGTAAGCTGAAGCAGGATGAACAGCAGAATGCACAGCAGCTGCAACAGCTGGTACAGGCAGAGGAAAAGGCCCAGCAGGATTTAAACCAGATCCAGCAGCGATTGAACCAGATTAGTCAGAACCTGCAGGGCATGGGCAACCAGGGCAGTGGTGGTAGCATCAATCAGCAGCTTCAGCAACAGCAGGGTACACCGACCGGTAGCCAGGGACAGGGGTATTATGGTAATGCATATCAGAATTATACCCAGAAGAATGCTGGTAATGCCGGTTCTCAGTCAGGATATTATGGTGATGCCTATCAGCAGTATACTGATAAGAACGCCACCACCCAGACCAGATTTTAACTGAGGGGAGATAGCTTAATGCCTGATATCAAGTGTACTGTTTCCAACTGTCGCTACTATCAAGGAGAAGAGTGTATGGCCTCCGCTATTGAAGTTAATCTGGATGATGGTATAAATAGTGCTGACAACTCAGAGGAAACCCAGTGTCATACCTTTGAAGCCTGATGGGGTGGCCTAGCTCTCTTGGCCTGGGGGGTCCCTTCTCCTTTTATTGGGGAGATGGGACCTTCCTTAATTATTAATGGATCTGAGCTGCCATCTGGTAGCTATTCAGCTCATCGGGCTCTATAGTGCTGATCATTCCGGCATTAAAGCCATGGTCAAAGAAGGCTTTTTGTGAAGCCAGGGGATATTTATGGTTGCCAAAGAGAAAGTAGATGGTCTTTTCATGTTCTGCCTTCCCCAGTCTGACAGGAGCCTTACCTGGAGCTTTTTCTATTAGCTGGATTATTTCCTCGGGCAGGGTAAATATTTTATCCTTTAACTGGTCTCTAAGGGAGTAATAGACCCGGGGACAGGGAAAGAGCTTGTTGTTGGAAAAGAGGTAGAGCTGACCGGTCTGATCTTGTAGCAGCTGGTTATTTCTGATTTTGTGTTTCTCATAGAGATAAAACTCTTCTTCCTCTTCCTTTGAGAAGAGCTCTCTCTTTGTGTCGTCAAAGAAATTCTCCTGGCCGGCATGATCTTTAACCCCTGACCAGCGTTCACGGTGGACTTTCAGCTTGTAGCTGCGGTATTCCGGGTACTCTTCCCATTCCTCCTTTGAGCCACTGAGATGTCGGGCCTTGACATCCCAGACATAACCCACCAGCAGGCCTGCTTCTTTGGCACGAACACAGTAATCCTGATCGATACCACCATAATAGCAATCTTCACGGTACTCCCCCAGCAGCTGATAGGTGGAGCGGGGCATGGCAATACACCAGCCACCAACACCTGGTGAAGTCTCTATGGTTACTCCCTGAAAGTCCTGTAGATACTGGTCCTTATATTCGATCTTCCCCCCTGTCCGACTCCTGGATTCTTCTGTCAGGTTGGTGGATAGCCAGCCCACCCCTGGCACCTTCTCTAAGGCTTCAACCATTTTTTTAAGCCAGCCCGGGGGCAGAATGAGGTCATCATCAAGACCGATGAGATAATCTCCCTCTGCCAGCTTAAAGCCCAGATTGGCTGCCTTCCCCTTGCCCAGATTTTTGGAGCACAGAAGGGCGGTAATCCCTTCCTCATCCCTGGCCAGTCTTCCAACCATTTCCTCTGTTCCATCCTGACTGCCGTTATCGATGATAATTAGCTGATAGGGATGATACTCTGTTCCTTCCAGGATGGAGTTCAGTGCCAGCTCTGTGATCTTTTTGCGGTTACAGGTTACCATCACCAGTGAGGCCATTTTATTCATTCTTTAACACCTCCTTAAACTGCATGTTCTATCCCTCAGGCCGGGCATTAAAGAGAAACTGCAGGGCAAATAGCTCCCGTTGTTTTCTAATCAGCTTCCATTTTTCCTCTTCCTGTATCTGTCCATCAAGGGGGCTTTGGGCATAGATGAAGTCAGAGGCAAAGACTCTGTAACCGGTCTTATCCAGGAGCCTGAGGAAGGAGGAACGGGTGAAGAAGCGGAGATGGCCTTTATCCATGATACCCCGCTCCTGGTAATCGAAGTTGCCGGCCAGAAGCTCCCTTCTAATACTCCAGTGAGCCACATTGGGAATGGAGATCAGTAGCCTGCCCTGAGCATCAAAATGTCCTCTGAGACGCAGTAAAAGCTCCTCTGGAGCTGCCAGGTGCTCCAGCAGGTCGGCACAGATTATGACCTGGTAACCGGGTTCAAGCTGTTCAAGAATTTTTTTCTCTTCAATATCTCCCAGCAGGACCCGGTGGTAGCTCTTTTTTGCCTCCATGGCTGCTTTTTTATTCTTCTCCACACCGGTTACTGTACATCCCCTTCGGAGGGCTTTTTTACCCATTATCCCCTTACTGCAACCTATATCCAGCACCCTGGAGCCCTCAGGGATCCAGGAAGAGATAATCTCTTCTCGCGCCTTACCATTGCTGTTTAGGCCCCAGGGCCTGGTGGCATAACCTCTGTGTTTTAGGATAAACTGCAGGGGATCAAAGCTTTTACCCTTCATGCTTAATAACCTCCATTAAGTTCATATTATTATATTTCAATTCCTCACCTTTGTGATGGATTGCTCATACTCTGTACAGCAAGCAGCAGGGGCATAAGTCAAGTCAGGGAAGGAGAGAGGGGACTTGAAAAAGAAAATGACCAGTATTATTATCCCCATCTTTAATCTGCCTGCCCTTACCCTTAAGTGTATTCAGGGGATCAGGAAATGGACCGCAGAACCCTATGAGCTGATTCTTATCGATAATGGTTCAGAGCCCGGGCTAGAGTCTTTCCTAAGACATGATAGGGGTCTGAGGTTAATCAGGAATAGAGAGAACAGGGGCTTTTCCAGAGCCTGTAACCAGGGGATAAGAATGGCCAGGGGGGATAGGTATCTTTTGCTTAACAACGATACGGTGATTACTCCCCACTGGCTGGAGAATCTCTGTCGCTCTTTGGAGAGCGATTCTTGCACTGGACTGGTGGGTCCCTTAACCAATGGAGTGGCCAATCCCTTACAGCGTCTGGAGTGTAAGGCTAAAACTGTGGAGGAGATTGAGGCCTTTGGCCTGGAACACAATCGGCCTCATCCCGGTCGCTGGTTTCAGATTCCCTTTCTCTCCGGTTTCTGCCTGCTGATTGCCAGGGAGGTAATTCAGGAGGTGGGATTGCTGGAGGAGGGTTTTGGGCTGGCCCTACAGGAGGACTATGATCTCTGCCTCAGGGCCAGAAGGGCGGGCTTTAAGACCATCTGTGCCGGGGATACCTTTGTCTACCATTATTAC
>CAZXKH010000026.1:0-12252 GCA_964641385.1 uncultured Clostridia bacterium
TAGAAAATTAATAAAATTTATTATTATCCTTGTCAGAGCAACAGCTTTGTGATATAATTTACTTGACTTTAATTCACTGCTCCCCAAAAACCTTCGGAAAGGATGTGGCCACTGTGTTAACAGCAGAGCTTCTATGGAGGTTGTTTGAGGAAACAGGGTCGATTCAGGTTTATCTGGCTTATCGTCAATTTCTTTCCCAGACGCTTGCCAATTAGGTTATAGATTGCTTCATTTATCGGGCGATGAAGGAGTATTTAGCCGGAAAAGGGACCTTTCAGGGACCGGGGGTCTAAGACTGTAAACCCCTGGAGGTCAATTCGGTGAAGTTTCACTCCGGAGCCGGGCACTGAAGTGGTAGTAGGTGCTCCGGTTGCCGCTCCGTTAATGGCGGCCTAGAGTGAGGTAGTTATAAGGGTGGTACCGCGGTGACTTCCCGTCCCTTAACGGGGGGTCTTTTTTATTTTCTATCATTTATTGAATTGATAAGGAGTGTGAAGAGAAGATGGAGGAGCATTTAAAGGAACTGGACAGCAGGGCTAAGGATGAGATTGAAACTGCCTCCAGGCTGGAGGATTTGAAGGAGATTCGGGTTAAATATCTGGGTAAAAAGGGAAGTGTAACCGGTGTTTTAAGTAAGATGGGAGAACTGAGCCCTGAAAAGAGACCGGTAGTTGGTAAACTGGCCAACAGTATAAAGAACCGGCTGCAGGAACTCATAGAAGAGAAGGAGCAGCTGCTGCAGGAGGAGCTGGAAGAAAAGCGTCTGCAGGAGGAGCAGATTGATATCAGCCTGCCGGGAGAAAGGATCGAACTGGGTCATATCCATCCTTTAACCAGAACCATTAATGAGGTGGAAGAAATCTTTTTGGGCCTGGGTTTTGAGATTGCTGAGGGGCCTGAGGTGGAGACCGAATACCATAATTTTGTGGCCCTTAATATTCCTCCCGATCACCCGGCCCGTGATATGCAGGATACTTTCTATTTTTCCGATGAGCTGCTGCTTAGAACCCAGACCTCACCGGTTCAGGTGAGGGTTATGGAAGAGGAGCAACCCCCAATTAGAATTATTGCCCCCGGTAAGGTCTACCGCTGTGATGCAGATATAACTCATTCCCCCATGTTCCATCAGGTGGAGGGGCTTTATATTGACCGTGGTGTCTCCTTTAGTGATCTGAAGGGGGTTTTAAGGCTTATGGTGTCTGAACTCTTTGGTGGTCGTGCCATACGTTTTCGCCCCAGCTATTTCCCCTTTACTGAACCCAGTGCCGAGGTTGATGTCTCCTGTATTATCTGTGATGGAGAGGGCTGTCGTATCTGTTCTTCCACAGGCTGGCTGGAGATCTTGGGAGCAGGAATGGTCCATCCCCGTGTTTTAGAGGTTTCGGGTATAGATCCAGAAGAGGTAAGCGGTTTTGCCTTTGGGATGGGTATAGAAAGGATAGCCATGCTCAAGTTTGGCATTGATGATATCAGGGTATTCTTCGATAACGATGTCAGGTTCATAAACCAGTTTTAATAGAGGAGGAAGTTAGAGTGCGAGTACCATACAGATGGTTGAAGGAGTACGTGGACTGCCAGTTGAGGCCTGAAAAGCTGGCTGAGGAGCTTACTTTTCTGGGGCTTGAGGTTGATGGAATAGAGGAGAGGGGTACAGGTCTTGATCAGATTATAGTTGGTGAGGTTTTATCTACCAAACCCCATCCTGAAGCCGGTGAGCTGCTGGTATGTCAGGTGGATGTGGATCAGGAAGTGCTGCAGACCATTTCCGGAGCCTCCAACCTGAGAGAGGGTGATCTGGTACCGGTGGCTCCTCCAGGAAGCAGGTTGCCTGGAGGTAAAGAGATTGAAGAGCTTGAGTTTAAGGGAGTTACTTCCAGGGGTATGCTCTGTTCCACCGATGAGCTGGGGTTGACCGAGGAGCGGGCTGAGGGGATTATGATCCTGCCCGCTGAGTTGGAGCCTGGCCAGAGGCTGCTGGAGGCTATGGAACTGCAGGAATGGGTGCTAAGGCTTGATTTGACTCCCAATTATGGTCACTGTCTGAGCCTTTTGGGAGTGGCCAGAGAGGTGGCAGCCTTGCTGGGAAGTGAGGTTACTTTACCGGAAATGGAGCTGAAGGAGAGCGGGCCCCCTGCCGGAGAAAAAGCAGGGGTGGAAATTAAAGACGCTGATGGTTGCCCCCGTTATTCAGCTCGCATTATAACTGGAATAGAGGTTGGCCCTTCCCCCTTCTGGCTGCAACAACGGCTGCTGGCAGCCGGTATCAGGCCCATCAACAATGTGGTTGATATCACCAACTATGTGATGCTGGAGCTGGGACAACCCCTGCATGCCTTTGATTATGATCTGATCAGGGGTAAGGAGATAATTGTACGTCGGGCCCGGAGGGGAGAGCAGCTGGTGACCCTTGATGATCAGACAAGGGAGCTTCTGCCCTCTGATCTGGTAATCTGTGATCAGGAGGGGCCCATAGCCCTGGCCGGGGTCATGGGAGGTGCCTCCACTGAGGTCAGTGGAGAGACTAAAAGCCTGCTGCTGGAATCCGCCAACTTCCATCCAGTCTCGGTCAGGAAGACAGCCAAAAGACTTTCCCTTCCCAGTGAGGCCTCTCACCGCTTTGAGCGTGGGGTTGATATCAATGGTACCTGCCGGGCCCTGGATCGCGCTGCAGGATTGCTGGCCCGGATGGCAGGAGGACAGGTTTTACCTGGAACCATTGACTCTTATCCAGATCCCGGGGAGGAAAGGGTAATCAGACTGCGAAGCTCAGGGGTTAAGGATCTTTTGGGTATTGAACTTGAAAAGAATGAGGTTGCCTCTCTACTGGAGGCCCTGCAGCTGGGAGTAAAAAAAGAGGAAGATGGAGAGCTAAGAGTCAGTATTCCTTCCTTTCGCCCCGACCTGGAGGGAGAGGCAGATTTGATAGAAGAGGTTGCCCGACATCACGGCTACAACAATATTCCTCTTACCCTGCCACAGGGCATGGGTCAGGGTAGACTGACCACCGGCCAGAGGGTGGAAAGAAGAGCCAGAAGACTCCTTCAGGCTATGGGCCTTTCAGAGGTTATTAACTACAGTTTTATTGCTCCTGAGCCCAATCAGAGCTTTTCGGCTGAGATTATGGCCAGGGGTGACAGTTTAAAGCTCAATAATCCTCTCAGTGAGGAAATGTCGGTAATGAGGCGCAGTCTTATCCCGGGACTGCTGGAGACAGTGAGGCGTAATATTAATCGCAGCCAGGAAAAAGTTGCTGTCTTTGAGCTGGGAGCTCTCTTCTGCTGGCAGGAAGGAAGGGTGCTTGAAGAGGAGGCTCTGGCCGCCGTCCACCATGGGGAGGCTGATGATCCCTGGGATCTTGAGGCAGGAGGCTTTTACTACCTAAAGGGAGTAATGGAAAGACTTCTTGCTCGCCTTGGTATTAAGTCCCTTTCTTTGCGGGAGAGTTCCTTTGATTTCCTTCACCCTGGACGACAGGCCTATCTGGAACTGGAGGGGAAGGTCTTTGGTCTGTTGGGAGAGCTGTTGCCTTCACTCCAGCAGGAGTATGAATTGAGAGAGAGGCTGGCTGTCTTTGAGGTAGATTTCTCTTATCTGCAGGAGCGAGCCAGCTTTGAAACTGACTACCAGTCTCTGCCCCGCTATCCGGGCACCAGCCGCGATCTGGCACTGATACTTGATCAGAAGGTCCATGCCCATCAGGTGGAGGAGATTATCAGCAAGATGGGTAAGCCCTTGCTGCAGAATGTTCAGCTCTTTGATCTTTATCGTGGCCCACAGCTGCCGGCAGATAAGAAGAGTCTGGCTTATAACCTTCACTTTCAGTCTCCAGAACGGACCCTGACCGATGAAGAAGTGGACCTGGTGGTGGAGAAGATAATCGCTGCCCTTAAGGAGAGGACAGATGCAGAGATCAGGCAATAGGATCAGACTGGTGGTCTTATTTTTGCTGCTCATTTTATCTTTTTCGGTTTTCTTGCTTCGGGCTGAGGAGCTGCCCCTGCATTTTGTGGTTGAGGATCGACCAGAGCTAGGAGAGGAGATCGAGATTCTGATTAGCCCTGAGGAGCAGATTTCCCCGGAGCATCGCTTTCATCTAATTGACCCCGGGGGTGGGGTGAGAATGATGCTTCCCTCTCCGGAGGGAGTGATCTCCTTTACTCCTGATGAAGATGGTGACTACCGCCTTTATGCAGATTATACTGAGGATGCATATTATTTCCGCAGTAAGGTAATCTTAACTGTAGAGCCACCCGGTAAGGATCGTAAATATGCTGAGCCCTGGGGCAGTAACTATGCTGAGTTTCTCCCAGGGGGCCTGCCGGAGGAGCAGTTTGTGCTGGGAAGGACGCCTAAACTACAGGCTGTCAAGGGTTATACGCCTCTGTCCGGGATAAGTATTTTGGCCCTTGATCCGGTGGGTAATAAACAGGAGCTGATAGCCGATGAGAATGGTTTCTTCTCTCTTTCTCTGGAGCGTGATGGCAACTGGCTTCTGGTTTTGGAAGCCAGGGTACAGGGTATTGCTTACCGGTCATTATTTTCCTTTAATGTTGAGGATCAGACCCGGGGGATTGCCTTTTCTCGTCTGCTGGTAGTTCTCTTCCTGCTCTCTCTTTTCTTCTTTCTTCTCTATCGTTACTGGCGTAACCTCTAGAACTGTATTTTCTGCTATTATTTCAGTTCTTTGGGGAATAAAGGCAGGATTCTGTCTCCCTGTCTTGAATTATAGAAGATAGAAGAGCTGCAGGAGGGACCAAAATGAAGAGAGAGGACGAAAAAAACAGTAAGGTAACGGTAAAGATCATGCATGATTCTTACGTTATCAAGGGTGATTCCTCTCCCGAGTACATAAAGAACATTGCCGCCTATGTTGATCAGGAGCTAAAGCAGATCAAGAAGAGGAATTACCGGGTCTCTCAGAAAAGAATTATGATTCTGGCTCTGATGAATATGGTTGACCGTTACTTTCAGGAACGGGATAAATCTGATGGGCTCAAAGTGGATTACCAGCAGTTGAAAAGAGAACGCAACAAGCTGAGTGAACGGGTCAGTTCACTGGAGGAAGAGCTGGGCCGCAGGAAGGAGTGAAACCATTGACATCTATATCCTTTGTTGATCTGGGGATTTTTGTGGTAATTGTCTTTTTTATTATCCGCGGTTATCAGCAGGGGATGATCAGGCAGACAGTTGGGATTTTTGCCTTTGCCCTGGCGTTGGTACTGGCGGTCCAGTACTATGAGACTGGAGCAGAGATGTTGGTGGAACAGGAGCTGGTTTCAAGGGAGCTGGCCAACCTGATCAGCTTCAGCCTGATAGCTCTTCTGGTAACAGTGGGAGTAAACCTGATTGGACAGCTGGTACAGCTGATGAGCAGGATGTTTTTTTTATCACTGCTGGATAATATAGCAGGAGCTCTGGTGGGATTACTGAAGGGTGGGATCCTTGTCTTTTTACTGTTAATGGTCTGTGCTGAGATTCCCTCAGCTGTACTGGCAGAGGAACTTAACCGTTCTGCATTTGCCGGTGATTTTCTGGCCTTTGCCCCCCTGATTAGAGAAAACCTCTTCAGTATCTTTAAACCTTAAATGGAGTCAACAACTCAAAAGGAGGGCAGGAGCTTTCTTATTCCTGCTTTTTTTCTTTGGGCATTTTATTAATAAAGAAGTGGTGAAGAGATGGAAAATTTACGTGTGGCCTGGATCTTAAAGGAAATTGCTGACCTAATGGAACTTAAAGGGGAAAACCCCTTCAAAATTAGAGCCTACCGACAGGGATCTGAACGCATTGAAGGGCTTTCAGAACCTTTAATTGATATCTATCAGGAGGATAGGCTCCAGCAGCTGCCGGGAATTGGCAATCGTCTCTCTCAGATTATTACTGAGATTCTAGAAGAGGGTGAAAGCAGTTTTTATCAGCAGCTAAAGGAGGAGATTCCCAGAGGTCTTATCGATCTGCTGGATGTTTCTGGTATCGGACCAAAAAAGGCCCTTCTCTTCCATCAAAAGCTGGGGATCAGCGATCTTTCGGAGCTGGAGGCTGCTGCCCAGAGCAGAAGGCTTCGTGCTTTAAAGGGTATTGGTTCCAAGACGGAGTTAAGGATTCTGGAGGGTATCGACCGCCTGCGGAGCCGAGAGGGTAAGGTGGTGCTGGGACTGGCTCTCAAAGTGGGTATGGATCTGGTAAAAAAACTAAAGCATCAGCCCTTTATCCATCATATCTCCCTGGTGGGAGAAACCAGAAGGAGAAAGGAGCTGGTAGAGGGGGTAGAACTCTTAATTTCCTCTGAAGAGCCAGATCTTGTTCTGGAGGGTTTCTCCGGCCTACACCCTCTGGTTGAAGTTATTGACCGCTGGGAGGATGGGGCCACCTTAAAGCTGCGAGAGGGACTTAAAGTGACCCTGAGGGTAGTCTCTGAGAGTGACTACTGGCTCAGGCTGCTCTTTGAAACCGGTTCCTCTGCTCATCTGGAATCCCTGCAGGAGCTGGCTGATGAATCTGGTTTTGAACTTAACCACTCAGGGCTTGTTGATATAAAGAAGGGGAAGCAAGTCCACCCTGAAGCTGAAGAGGATATCTATCAGGCCTTTGATCTGCCCTATATTATTCCTGAACTCAGAGAGGGCTGGGGTGAGATCAGGGCTGCCCGGGAGAAAGGGCTACCCGATCCCATTACTGCTGATCGGATCAGGGGTGATCTTCATCTTCATACCACCTGGAGTGATGGGGGAAACAGTATTAAAGAGATGGCAGAGGCAGCCCAAAAGCGTGGTTATCAATATCTGGCCATCTGTGACCATTCTCCCTCACTGCAGATTGCCGGCGGTCTGAGCCGGGCCCGGCTTGAGGAACAGATAAAGCGGATTGAGGAATTGAATGCTTCCTTTCAGGACTTTAGAATTTTAACCGGAGTGGAGGTGGATATCAACAGTGATCTAAGTTTAGATCACCCTGAGGAGATACTCTCTAAGCTGGATGTGGTGGTGGCTTCCATTCATACCGGTTTTCGTCAGGATGAGGACCAGCTGACGGCCAGGCTTTTAAAGGCCGTGGAGAACGATAATGTGGATATTATTGGCCATCCCAGCGGACGTCTCCTGGGCAGGCGTGCTCCCTATTCAATTAACCTTGATCTAGTACTGGAGGCAGCAGCTTGGGAGGGGAAAGTATTAGAGATCAATGCTTCTCCCGACCGGCTGGATCTAAGTGCTGAATATATTAAAAAGGCCAGAGATTTAGGGATTAAGCTGGCCATCAATACAGATGCCCATAGTATTTCCCAGCTGGATTATATGCAGCTGGGGGTGGCTTATGCCCGTCGGGGTTGGCTGGAGGCTGTTGATGTCATTAATACTCTGAGTCTGCCAGAACTAATGGATTTTCTGTCTATAGAAGGAGAGAGGGGTTAGCTTGGAAGATTATACGCTGGATCTGCTTGAATTTCATAAGGTTATGGAGATGGTTAAAAAACACAGCCACTTCAGCCTTGGCCGTCAGCTGCTGGATAGCCTTCGGCCTCATCCAGAACTGGAGGAGGCCAGGAGACGACAGCAGGAAGTCTCAGAGGCCAAAAAGGTGCTGGAAGATGACGGGGATCCCTCCTGGGGTGGGCTCAGGGACCTGAGGCCACAGCTGAAGAGAGCCCGGCAGGGCTCAATCCTTGACCCTGATGAACTGCTTGATGTATCCAGTACCCTTGATGCTACTGAAGAGCTGGCCTCCTATTTTCTGGGGCTGGAGGAGGTGGAGGAGCGTTTTCCACTCCTCTGGGAGCTCTTTTCTGCTCTCAACCCTCCTGCTTTTCTGTCTCAGAAGATTAAGGGGGTAATCGATCCCAGGGGTGAAGTTCGTGATCATGCCAGCTCTGAGCTGAGGTCTATCCGGCAGGGAATACGAGCGGCTGAGAGGGGGATCCGTGAAGGACTGGAGAGGATTATTAACAGCTCCTCTTATGCTCCCTATCTTCAGGAAAAGCTGATTACGGTTCGCAGGGATCGTTATGTTTTACCGGTTAAGGAACAGCACCGAAAACAGGTTCCCGGTCTTATTCATGATCGCTCTGCCAGTGGTCAGACCCTCTTCGTTGAGCCGGCCACAGTGGTGGAGAAAAACAACAGACTAAAGCAGCTGAAGCTGGAAGAGGAGGAGGAGATTGAACGCCTGCTTGGGGAGCTGACCCTGCTGGTAAGTCAGAACTGGGAGCAGATTAGAGATGATTTAAAGTGCCTGGCCCTGCTTGATTTTATTTTTGCCAAGGCCCGCTGCAGCCAGGAAATGGACGGTATAGAGCCCTTCTTTAATACCGAGGATAAAATTGAGATTAAAGAGGGCAGACACCCCCTACTGCAGCAGGATGAGGTTGTCCCCATCGATATAGAGCTGGGAGATGGATTCAAGAGCCTGGTTATGACCGGTCCCAACACTGGTGGTAAGACTGTCAGCCTGAAGACAGTGGGGCTTTTTGCTCTTATGGCCCAGAGTGGTCTTCATCTTCCTGCTGCCAAAGGTACCACCCTGCCCTTTTTTAGACATATCTTTGCCGATATAGGTGATGAACAGAGTATTGAACAGAGCCTGAGCACATTCTCCTCTCACCTGAGGCAGATTATTAAGATTACCGAAAGAGCTTCTCCTCCGGCGCTGGTGCTGCTGGATGAGCTGGGTGCAGGCACCGATCCCCGGGAAGGAGCAGCACTGGCCATGTCCTTGCTGGACTTTTTTTTGGGAAGAGGTATCCACACCATAAGCACCACTCATTACAGTGAACTAAAGACCTATGCCTATTCCACTGAGGGAGTGGAGAATGCTGCGGTGGAATTCGATGTGGAGAGTTTGAGCCCTACCTATCGGGTGGTGATGGGACTGCCGGGCAGGAGTAATGCCTTTGAAATTGCCAGGCGTCTGGGGCTTAGCGAAGAGATTATTCATCGTTCACGCCAGCGTTTAAGCCATGATGATCTCAGGGTGGAGGATATGATCCAGGGGGTTAGAAACCAGAAACAGGAACTGGAGGATGAAAGACACCAGGCCCATATTCGCCAGGTTGAGGTGGAGCAATTGAAGGAGGACTACCACCGGCAGCTGGAGGAGCTGGAGAAAAAAAAGGAAAGAATTTTACAGGAAGCCTATCAGGAGGCACGTTATCTTCTACGCAAAACAAAAAAAGAGATCAAGGAACTTCTCTCAAGGGTTAAAGAGGAAAGGGGCAGAGAAGGTGACAGGCTGGAGGGTGAGATTAACCGAAGGTTGAAGGCAAGGGAGAAGGAGATTGAGGCAGTAGCCAGTTCCCTTAACAGGGAAAAGGAGCAGAAGGGTGAAGATATTAGTGAGCTGCAGGAGGGACAGTATGTATACATCGATTCCCTGCAGAGCAAGGGACAGGTGATTCAGGTCCTGGATGATGGTAGAGAGGCCCTGGTCCAAAGCGGTCAGATCAGGGTCCAGGCTGCCAGGGGAGATCTGTCACCTGCTCCTGAAGAAGAGAGTCAACAACAGGACCATTCCAGTCCACAGGCTGTCAGGAGTGGCAAGGCAGCCAGCATCTCCTCTCGTCTGGATTTGCGTGGTTTGAGAGCAGATGAGGCTCTGAGCCGTACCGACAAATACCTTGACGATGCCTATCTGGCCGGGTTAAAAAAGATCGAGATTATTCATGGTAAGGGCAGTGGTGCCCTGCGTGAGGCTGTACAGGAACTGCTTGAAGACCATTACCATATCAGTTCCTTTCGCCTTGGTCGTTCAGGTGAGGGTGGCAGTGGAGTGACTCTGGCCACTCTGAAGGAATGAAGTATGGCCTAAAAAAATATAATAGACAGCAAAAAAGCAGACCCCTTGTTTTTAGAGGTCTGCTTTGTTTTTAGTCATCATCTATTTTGAAGAGATCGATTATCCGATCGAAGATACTCTCTTCGCCCTCTTCTCTGGCCTCTGGAGGTTTATGGACATAGCAATCCTCTTCGGGCAGGCTGACGTAAAGGTAGTCTCCATTGTCGTCTTTAAGGGGCATTACTTCTATTTCCGGGTCCTTTTCTCTAACCGGCCACCCGCGCTCGTCCAGAAGGTAGCCTGTCTCCTGCTGGAAGGTTAGGGTTTCCACATTTTCTGGTGGACAGTACTCTGTGGCCAGGCTCCAGTGTTCTGTATCAACATCAACCTCTACTGTGGGTCCATGTAGCTCTGTCTTCTCCTCGGGTTCGGTGCCGGCGATAAAGATCTCTTCAATGGTTTTTGGTGTATATTCGTTGGGCAGCAGGCCGGTGAGGGGATCAATTTCAAGGTTAACTATGTTTTCCGGTTTCTGGAAGTAGGTAACAGGCCTTTCACTGACTACCTGCTGCATATATTCACCCCAGATAGTTACTGCAGTACCACTGCCCAGTTGCCAGCTTCCTTCATCCAGGGAATATCTCATGGGGCGGGGTTGGTCCTCTCCAATCCAGATACTTGTTACCAGATCGGGGGTATAGCCCACAAACCAGGCATCAGTGTACTCATTGGTAGTTCCTGTCTTTCCTGCTGCCGGTCGGTCCAGGTTGGCTCTTCTACCGGTCCCCACTAGAGAGGGGTCCATAACTGACTTTAACATATCTGTCATCAGGTAGGCTACTTCCTCCTCCAGGACGATCTCCCGGGAGGGTTCATGTTCATAGATAACCTGTCCTCTATTGTCAACTATCTTTTCTATGGTATAGGGTTCTACATAGATACCGTTGTTGGCAAGTATTCCAAAGGAAGAGGCCATTTCCATGGTGGTTACACCATCGGTTAGGCCGCCCAGGGCCAGAGGCAGAACAAGATCGTGTTTGTTTCCACTCTCCACCAGGGTGGTGATACCCATTCTTTTAATAAGATCTACTGTTTTTTCTATTCCCACCTCATCCATCAGTTTAACGGCCATCACGTTAATGGAGCGGGCCAGTCCCTCTCTCAAAGTGGTGGGTCCACCGTAGCTGTTGTCGTAGTTGCGAGGCCAAAATTTTAAGTCTTCCTCTACCTGCTCTTTGTCCAGAAATTGATCGGTGGGGGTATCATCGATGACAGAACCTGGTGAATAACCCTCCTCTACGGCCGCAGTATAGATAAAGGGTTTAAAGGCTGATCCCGGCTGCCTTTTGGACTGGACAGCACGATTCAGATGGTCATCTCCGCGTCCTCCAACCAGGCTTTTGACGGCACCGGTATCCGGCTCCAGGGTTACTAAAGCCACCTGGGGCTGTTCCTTTGTATGGCCTTCATTCCTTTCCACTGTGGGAAGCACACCCTGCTCCAGGGCCCAGCTAAAGGTGTCCTCTGCTTTTTTTTGTATCTCAGGATCGAGAGTTGTATAGACCTGGAGGCCTCCTCTCAGGATCTGTTGATCATCAAACATCTTACGCAGCTCTTCCTGAACATGGCTTCTAAAATAGGGAGCCAGTTGTTTCTGTTCTCTGTCATCACTGTTCAGCTCTATCTCTTCTCTCCGGGCCATATGTGCTTCACGGGCAGTAATATATTCCAGATCCTCCATTCGGTTTAAAACTATATTCATTCTTCTCTCAGCTGCCTCCCGATCAATATAGGGAGAGTAGTAATAAGGGGCTCTAATCAGGCCGGCCAGCATGGCTGACTCAGCCAGGCTCAGCTGGCTGACATCTTTGCCAAAGTAATTACGGGCTGCAGTCTGAACCCCATAACTTCCATGCCCCAGGTAAATTTCATTAAAATAAAACTCAAGTATTTCGTCCTTGGTATATATTCTTTCAAACTGGATGGCAAGGTAGGCATCCTGAATCTTTCGGTAGAGGGTTTGATCATGTGTCAGCAGAGCATTTTTGGCCAGCTGCTGGGTAATGGTGCTGCCCCCTTCCAGCCAGGCTCTACCCCTGATATCTCGCCAGAGAGCACGTCCAATGGCCCAGAGATCGATCCCAAAATGCCTGTGGAATCTGGTATCTTCAATGGCGATGACAGCATTCTTGAGGTTATCGGGAACCTGATTCAGGGGGACAAAGATCCTGTTTTCCTCATATATACTGGAGAGCAGCTCTCCATTGGCAGCGTAAATCCTGGTTGTTTCACTGGCATGCCAGCGACCAAAACTCGATATATCTGGTGTTTCCTGCAGTATCCAGGTCAGGGTGCCGACACCCAATCCCACCATTAGGGAAAGAATTAAAATGGAGGTTACCAGAATAATTCTTTTCAGTCTGCTTTTCTTTTTTGTCATCAAAATACCGCAGGAAACCTCGCCCGTGAAAGGGGCGGGGAGGAATGCGG
>CAZXKH010000027.1:0-5297 GCA_964641385.1 uncultured Clostridia bacterium
AACCAGCCGTGGATGGTTGCAGATCTGCCGTAGTCTGGTCAGGGCTGCCAGGACACTGATCCGACTTTGGTTATAACCCTTCTCCTCAACAGTATTAAAGACATCCCTCTTTACCTGTTTCAGTATGGTGAGGTAGGCATCCTCCTGCAGCTGATTAAGCTGCACCTTTTTAATGATCTCGGTCTTCTCCGGCAGCTCCTGCAGAACCTCCTGCTTGGTACGGCGCAGAACAAAAGGGGCTACCCTATCCTTTAGCTCTTTCAGCTTCTCCAGATCACCATTTTTTCGGATCGGGTTATCATAATGCTGGCTAAAACTCCGCTGGCTATCCAGGTATCCGGGCATTAGAAAATCGAAAATGGACCAGAGCTCCTTAGTAGAGTTTTCGATGGGGGTTCCGGTTAGGGCCAGGCGAAACTTGGCCCCGATCAGTTTGATACCCCTGGCTCTTTTGGTACTGGGATTCTTAATCTTCTGGGCCTCATCGATGATACAGCAGCTGAAATCAAAGTCACGGAGCAGCACAGCATCATTGGCTGCCGTTCCATAGGTAGTGATAATCAGCTGATAATCATCAAAGGAGGCACGCATCTCCTCTCTTTGATCGGGATTACCGTGATAAACCATTGAGGTCAGATGGGGAAAGAACTTATCTATCTCATCCACCCAGTTGTGTAAGAGGCTGCGAGGACAGATAATCAGTGAAGGTGGTCGTCTATCATCCTCCTCCAGAATACGGGCAATAAAGGTCAGCACCTGGAGGGTCTTGCCCAGCCCCATATCATCGGCCAGGATACCGCCAAAGCGGTAGCGCCAGAGAAAATATATCCAGGAGTACCCGTCGTGCTGATAATCCCTTAAAAATTCACCGGCTCTGCCAGGAGGCTCTACCTCGCTAATCATGGGGCCAGAGGATAGTTCTTCCTCCAGCTGGTGATAAAGGCCATTACCCTCCACTTCTATATTATGGCGGCTGAAGATATTATGGTAATAGAGGATGTTTTGATAACGACTGCGGTTATACTCAGAGCCTTCCTCAGCCATACTCAGAACCCTTGAGACAGCTTCTTCATCCTGTTCATCCCTTTCCAGCAGAAAAAACTTACCATCAAGCTCTACAAACTCCTCTCCCGCCTGATTCTTTTTCAGCAGTTGATCCAGCTCCTGCTGAGTAATACTTCTACCACCAAGGTTATAGACTATCCGGAACTCAAACCAGTCGATGGACTCTTCCAGCACCAGACCCTCTTCTTCTGATTCGGCTGCCTCTGAAATCTCGATCTGGGGCTTTAAACTGGTAGAGACCACCTCCAGTTCCTGAAAGGCTGGAGTCATTTCCAGATCAAAGTCCTGACCGAGTTTTTTGATACCACTGTTAATCAGCTCCATCTGATCGGCAGAGGAGCGCAGTTCAAAGCCCCTTCTGGTCCAGAGGAATTCATTATCCTCCAGAAAGTTGATTAGCTTCCTGATCAGATCCCGGTCATTTTTGTACCAGAGTTTTTCATCTTCTGCTGAGGGGTAATATACATCTTCACTAATTTCTGGATCCAGAAGGCGGCTGGAATTGACCCTTTCCTTTACTCCCTCTGAGTTTATAACAATCACCTCTGGCAAGCAGTAGATGGTTTTCTCCTGATGATCAAACTGCAGCCTGATTTCAGGCCTCTTCTCCTCTAATCGGTATTCCAGCAGCTCATCTTCTACCTCAATCCCATTCATTTCTTGAAGTCGGGGCACCATCTCAAAGATAAACTCCCCCTTCTTCTCCTCGGGCAGATAAAAGCTGTGATGCGGATAATCAGAGGACCAGTTTTTGACCGGATGCAGGGTGTTTTCCTCCATTACCCAGGCTATGCCGCCAACCTGAGTCTGATAATAGTAATAATCGCTCTCCTGCTCTTCGATAACTAAGAGCCCTTCCTCCTCCAGTCTTACCCTTTGAGGATAGTAAAGATCTTCACCCAGCTGCAGCGGAGAACCATCATTATCCAGGTAAGTATTACGCTCCTCAATTAACCAGCAGACAAAACTAAAACCCAAAGCATCCTTGGGAAAGAGTAGAGCATCTGCAACACTGCTGGGCATTAATTGTAGTGAACGCATATAATTCATAGCAGCGAAATCCTGATGAGAGACCCTAAAATCATAATCTGATAAAATAATATCGTTGTTATAGGTATAACTATTGGAAAGTGCTCTTATTACCTCTCCTTCATTCAGCTGTTCTGATGTGATCCGCACCCGGAAGTTAGTCATATCCTCTCTGGTAAGACCCAGTAGATGATAATTAAGCTCTATTTCCTCCTGATCATCCCTGGTTACAAGCTCCTCCAGCTGGCTATAACTGAGAACATTATTTTGCTCCTGAGTCTTATTTCCACCAGCAGTGGGTAAGGAGAAATCCTGACTGATAATATTTAAAGCCACAGCAACAAGATGCTTACAGACTGCCTCCCAATTATAGGGGCAGTCACAGTTGAGATTGATAAACTGCAGCTCATCACCCCTGAAGTCAACCTTAATCTCTACTTGATAGGTTTTTGTTCCCTCAACCTGACTGGTAATATTATATACACCGGGCTCATCAGTCACTTCAGGAATGATATGTTTTACTCTATCCTGGTGATAGTAGTTCAGGCCACGCTTAAATATTTTGCTGCTGGCCATCCTTTTGACAACCGGTAAGTTATCCTTCCAAAGAGACAATTAAATCACACTCCATTGCTGCTTAGTTCTCGATCTCTAATCGAAGAGGGCCTGTACAAATAGCTCAGGATTAAAGTCCTGAAGATCATCAGCCCCTTCACCAACTCCAATCATCCGGATGGGGAGTCCCATCTGGTCCATTATAGAGATAATAATTCCACCCTTGGCAGTACCATCAAGCTTGGTCAGTATAATACCATCCAGATCAACTTCACGGTCAAATATCCTGGCCTGTGAAAGGGCATTCTGCCCGGTGGTAGCATCCAGAATCTGGAGTACCTCAACCCTTGCTCCCTCCCCTTCACGGTTAATAATTCGCCTAATTTTCTTTAATTCCTCCATTAAATTTTTCTGAGTCTGGAGCCTGCCGGCAGTATCAATGATCAGTACCTCAACTTCCCGGGCCCTGGCGGCCTGGATACCATCATAGACCACTGCAGCAGCATCAGCACCTGCCTGATGGGCCACCACCGGCACCCCCACTCTCTGAGCCCAGGTCTCCAGCTGTTCAATGGCCGCGGCCCGAAAGGTGTCTCCGGCCACCAGCAATACCTTCTTCCCCGCCTCTTTATAACGGCTGGCCAGCTTGGCCATGGTGGTAGTCTTTCCTGAACCATTAACCCCCACAATCATTAAAATATTTAACCCGGATTCAAGCTCCAGGGGAGAGGAGGACTGAAAGCGTTCTTTCAGTATCTGCTGAAAAAGATTATAGAGCTCATCCGTATCTTTAATGCCTTCTTCCCCTGAACGTTCTCTTAGCTCTTCAACCAGGTCCAGGGATGTTTCAACACCCACATCAGCCTGAATCAAAATCTCCTCCAGTTCCTCGTAGAGGTCTTCATCAACAGAACTGAAGCGCCCAAAGAGGTCCTGCACCCTGGAGACCAGGCCCTGACGTGTTTTGGAGAGACCTGATTTCAGTCTTCCCAGCAGTCCCTCCTTCTCCCCGGGTTTTTTACTCTCCTCCTCCTTTGAAGAAAAGAATCTCTTCAGCATAAGAACATCACTTCCCTTCATCCTTAATTTCAATGGGATCACAGAGATCTGTATATTCCTGGGCAATACCAAACTGCCGTTTCCTGATTTCAGACTCCCGGGCAGGAGAATCAGCCTGGTAAAAGGCCTGGCCCAGCTCCTCGTGTTCATCTGCCAGCTGGCCCACCTCAGGCCTGGCCTCAATGACAGTGGCACCCCTCATTTCACCCTTCTTATCGTGACCAATAGCAATAATAGGCCTGCCCCAGGTGCCCGGCCCGGCCATGGCATCACCCATATGCATAACTCCTGTTCCCCCTGAATGAGTATGGACGATAGCCACCTCAGCCGGAATACTGTGGATATAAGCCTGACGGAGGGAGATACCATCAACATCAGTAATGCTGGAGGCCAGCAGGCGGGAGGGAACATAACCCATACCACCTACAACCAGCTCTCCCCCTTTAACTACATGGCCCTCTCCATTGACCACTCCCATACAGGCTACCTCCCGTCCCTGTTCAACCTCCAGGGATTTTTCGATTAGGCTTTGGGCAAAGGGGAGGTCAAGTGATTTAACCTCCAGTCTGGGAAAGAGCGGCTCCCGCTCAGAAGAGCAGCGAACACTTTTTTCCGCCAGAGGCAGATCTACCTCTGGCAGCTGTGATGAGATCTCCAGATATTTGAGCCGCAAGCGGGCAGAGGCCTTCATCATCTCCCGCTCCTCATCAATGCTGCGGGCCCCAAGGATCTCGATCTGAATCTCCTCCGAACGGGTGGCCAGATCAAAGAGCTCTGGTTTGGGCACAAGATAACCCACTCCCACCGACTGACGATCCTTGATACCAATATTAATCACCGGCAGATTAAAGATATTAATACTGCCTGTACTGACAATAATTCCGGTTTTACCGGGATCAGTGGAGATAACCACTGCCCTGGGGGAGAGCCTTTCAATGGCCTCTACCAGTGACAGGCCCTCCACTTCAACCACCTTTGATAATAGCTGGCGGAAGGGAAGGCCATTGATGCCCCCATCTACCAGCTCTGAGAGGCGATCCACATAACCATCACTATTTACAAAACCAAAGGCACCAACACTGCGCCCCTGACTCAGCTGATTGCTTCTGTTAACCAAGATCTCAACAATCTCCCTGGCTATTCCTTTTATCTTCTGCAAGTAAATTCACCCTCTTTTTTGATCTATAGCTCCCAATAACTCCGGCCACAGGGAACTCCAGCTGCTGGCCGGGTTATGACATTATTGATATTGTCTCTTTTGCTGACCATGATTATACTGCCTGCTGCTCTTTATTTAAATCAACCGGGATTAGATGAGAGATTGCCTCTTCATTCATTGTCACTCCCTGTAGCCTGTCAGCAAAGGCCATGGTTTGCTGGCGGTGAGTAATGATAATAAACTGAGCCTCAGCGGTCATCTGCCTCAGAAAAGAGGCAAAACGCTCCAGGTTGGCCTGATCCAGGCTGGAATCAATCTCATCCAGAATATAAAAGGGACTGGGCTTGACCCTGAGCAGAGCAAAGATAAGAGCAATGGCTGTCAGGGCCTTCTCTCCTCCCGACATCAGTGAAAGGCGCTGCAGGCTTTT
>CAZXKH010000027.1:5397-11935 GCA_964641385.1 uncultured Clostridia bacterium
ATGGAACCGGGATTGACTGGAGAGAGCTGATTCATCTTCTCCCTCAGATCCCTGACCCGGGCCTTCTCCCCCCTAATATTTTTAACCTGGCTTCTATCCGGCAATGCCTCATCAATCTGCAGCTGATACTCTCCGGTCAGCTTGTCGGCAAAGCTCTCACTTCGCATCTCAGATCTGGTCTGGCGCAGGGTAAGCCCATTTCTCTCATCCCTTAAATCCTCCAGCTCTCTTCTCAGCTTAACCAGAGCCCGGGCTCTCTTTTTCTGCTGCCCCTGCAGGTCATTGTGTTCCTTCTCCAGCCGCTTCAGTTCCCGCTCCTCTTCCTTAATTTTTTTCTTTTGAAGGGAGCCTTCACTTAAAAGCTGCTCCCGGCTATCATTTAAATCCTTCAGCTCCTGCTCGGCAGCCACCACTTCAAGCTCTATCTCTTCAATTCTCTGCCGGTCCTCCCGCTCATTCTCTTCCAGCTGCTCCAGCCTGGCGTTAAGCTGTTTGAGTTCTTCCTTTTTGGCTGCCATCTCAACCCGTTCACCTGTAATTTTTTCCCTCCGGGCCTTAAGGGCCTCCTGTGCCCTTTGAAGCTCTGCCCTGGATGCTTTCAGCTGCTGCTGGTAATCATGATCAAAGTCCTGGTGGCCCTTCATCCTTCCACTTACATCCTTTTTCCCCTCTTCAACTGCTTCCAGCTCCCCGGTCAGATCTACCCTCTCTTCCTCAAGCCGGGAGGACTCCTCTCTATGTTTTTCCAGCTCCCTTTTCAGCTGCTCCGCCCTTTCAGTCTCTGAGACCAGCTGCAGCTGCTCCTGATGGAGTTCATCTACCAGCTCCTGTAAATTCTCTTTTTTACTATGTAAGTTCTCTTCCAAAGATTCCAGTTTCAAATCCAGTTCTTTATTTTTGTGCTCACAGCTTCTCTTTTTCTCCTGCAGCTCAAGCAGTTGGCCCTTCTTTTCAAGGGGGTTCTGCCCCTGTCCTCTGTTGCTGCCACCGGTAATGGCACCACCGGGGAAGATAATATCACCCTCAAGGGTCACCAGCTTGAGGCGGTGCTTAACCCTTGCAGCCAGTAAAGAAGCCTGGTCCAGATCCTCGGCCAGGACCACCCGGCCTAAAAGGTGTAAAATAGCCGGTTTAACCTGGACTGGATACTCCACCAGCTCCACTGCAGGGCCCAGGATACCCTGAGCCTCTTTAACTGCCTGTGCTTCACTCTCATTTAAAGCCCTGGTCTTAATGGTCTCCACCGGCAGAAAAGTGGCCCTGCCTAAAGAGTTTTTACGCAGATACTTTACCGCCTGGCGGGCATGGCTTTCCCTGGCAACTACAATATTCTGGCTGCGGGCACCAAGGGCAGCAGCAAGTGCCTGCCTGAGCCGGGGAGCAAACTCAACCAGCCGGGCTACCACTCCATGGACACCGGCACCCCAGTCTGGATTATTCTGCTTCTCCCTGAGAATGGCTTTAACACCCGGATAATAGCCGGAGTAGTTATCCCTCATCTCCATCATAAGCTTAAGGCGTGAAGAAATCTCAGCCTCCCGCTCTCTCAGGTCATCCCTCCTGGCCAGGAGTCTGTCACGCCCATTCCTGATAACTTCCAGTTCCTTCTCCAGCTCCCCCTGCTCTTTCTTCCTGCTCTCCAGTCTCTCTTCCAGCTGGTGCAGCTGTTTCTTTCTCTCAGCAAGCCTGTGGGAGCACTTTGACAGCTCCTCCCCCTTTTGGGCCTGCCTTCGATCAAGATCCTGCAGTCGCTCCTCAAGCCTCTCCCCCTGGCGAACCAGGAGGTCAAGGCTCATCTCCTGGTCACTGATCAGGCTCTGTTCCTGCCAGTGTTCCTCGGTGAGTCTCTCCCTTCTGGCTTCAAGCTGCCGGCACTCCTCTTCACTCTTTTCAAGCTCCTCTTTGAGTCGGCTCAACCCTCTTTCCAGCAGAGAGAGCTCCTCTCTTAACCCCTGGATTTTTTGACGGATACTGCCTCTCTCCTCCTTAAGGGATGAAAGGCCTGCCTTTAAATCCTTCTGCTGGGCCTTAAATCTCTGCCTCTGCTGCTTTAAATTCTTTTCCTGTTCCTGCTTAACATCAAGCAGGCTGGAGGTTTCCTGCAGTCTGCTTCTCTCTTCCTGCAGTCCTTCTCTGGCCTCTGAGAGCCGATGGGAATAATCCTCCAGTCTCTCTTCAGTGCGGGCCTCCTCAGTTTCCATCTCTTCCAGCTCTTCCCTGGCCCGCTCCAGCTCCTCTTCCCTCTTCTCCAGCTTTTCTTTGATAGCTCTCAGCCTCTTATTTTCTCTCAACCACTGCTCCAGCAGCAGGTTGATCTCTCTCTCCTCTTTCTCCTCTAAATAACGGCGGTATTTCTCCGCCCTCTCAGCCTCAGATCTTAAGGGGGGAACCCTTAATCTAAGTTCATTGATCAGATCCCTGATACGCTGCAGATCCTGTTCCCTTTCCCGCAGCCGGGCTTCTGCCTCCTCCTGACTGGCCCTGATCTTAAGTATTCCCGAGGCCTCCTCGAAGAGCTGGCGCCTTTCAGTGGGGCTGGCCAGTATTAGATCCTCAACCTCCCCCTGTCCGATAAGGGCATAGCCATCGGTATGCAGGCCCTTATCCAGCAGGAGCTCTCTGATATCCAGCAGGCGGCAGATCTTTCCATTGAGGTAATACTGGCTCTGTCCACTCTGATCAACAGAGCGTTTTATCTGGACCTCCTCAGCCTCCAGCTGGAAATCACCCTGACTGTTATCGATAAAAAGAGAGACCTCTGCCCTCCTGGCAGGTGGATGGTTATCACTGCCGCTGAAGATAATATCGGACATCTGGCCTCCCCTTAGAGCCCTGGCGCTCTGCTCCCCCAGGGCCCAGCGTACAGCATCAACTATATTGCTCTTACCACAGCCGTTGGGTCCCACCACGGCTGTTAAATGAGAAGAAAATTCAAATTCAGTCCGATGGGCAAAGGATTTAAAGCCCTTTACAATTGCCTTCTTCAAGTGCATTCCTTAAAGAACCACCTCTTTCTGGATAAGAAGACTGGATTACCGCGGCTCAACAAAAAACTTAATTGCCGTTCGCTCTTCACCATTGATCTCAACCTCAACAAAGGAAGGAACGGCAATCAGATCCATTCCATTGGGAGCCACAAAGCCCCGGGCAATGGCAATCGCCTTAATACTCTGATTAACTGCTCCGGCTCCAATGGCCTGCATCTCAGCAGACCTTCTCTCTCTAAGCACAGCAGCCAGAGCGCCTGCTACAGATTTGGGTTTTGACCTGGATGATACCTTTAATATTTCCATTATATTATTCCGGCAGACCCTGCCTGTTACAGGGTTCTCCAGTCTTCCCCCTTTCTAGATTATGAATATCTTCTATGAGAATGATAATTACTGGCAAGAATATTTATCCATTATAGAATAACTTCGTTAAAATGGCACCAATACCTTTATTTTAACCCCAGAGAGAATCTCAGCCTCTTAACTTCATCGGTGGTTAGTTTTCTCCATTCACCCTCCCCAAGGCCCTCCAGGGTAAGAAAATGCAGTCCTATCCGGCAGAGATCAAGCACCTCATATCCCAGATAGGCTGCCATCCTGCGCAGCTGACGGTTGCGGCCTTCATGGATGGTAATCTCCAGCAGGCTCTCCCCGGCTTTAGACTGCCCTGCAAGCAGGCTGACCTCAGCCGGTGCAGTCAGGCCCTCCTCTAAGGGAATCCCCCGCTGAAGCATAAAAAGGTCATCCTCACTGACCGAACCTCTGAGCCTGATCCGGTAGGTTTTTTTGCTCTCAAAGCTGGGGTGTGTTAAACGGTGAGTTAGCTGACCATCATTGGTAAGAAGGAGCAACCCCCTGGTCTCCCGGTCAAGACGTCCCACCGGATAGATTCTGCTCTCAGTCTCAGGCAAAAGATCCATGACCGTGGGACGACCCCGGGGATCAGAGAGGGTAGTGATATATCCCGGTGGTTTATTGAGCAGATAATAACAGAGTTTCTCGCCGGTAATGGCCTGACCATCAACCAGAATCTCATCTTCAGCAGGATCAACCCTCTCACCAAGTGATGCCCGCCTGCCGTTAACCTCAACCCGGCCGGCAGCAATAATCTCCTCAGAGCTGCGCCTGGAGGCTACTCCGGCCCTGGCCATTACCTTCTGTAGTCTTTCTTTCACTGGTAAAATCCTCCCCAAAGAGACATACTTCAGTCAGTTCAAAAATAAAGAGCTGGCCCCAGAGTCTCTGCCACAGATATCGTATAAGAGAGGGACTGTAGTCGGTGGCAGCCAGAAGAGGTACCCTGCCCACCTGGACCCCATCAACCTGGATCTCCATCCAGGCCACAGGCTGCCCCCTCTTTAATGAAGGTGAGAGGTCCTCCCGCCAGCGAAGAACCCTGGTAACCCTCTTCTCATGGCCAGAGTTAAGTGTTAAATAGAAATCATGAGCGGCCAGCAGGGAGAGGCCTTCCCTGCTTCCGGGAATGATCATCTCACCGGCCCTCATACCGGCCGCTACCAGCCTCCTGGTCTGAAAGTTCTGGAAACCATACTCCAGCAGTTCAATATGATCCTGGTATAACCTGTTACTGTGCAGGGTAACAGCAATTAGTCTTCTATCTCCTCTAAGAGCAGCAGAGATTAGACAGCGTCCGGCAGCAGTGGTCCAGCCGGTCTTGACCCCAATGGCCGGTTCATAGTTTTCAAGGAGTTTATTGGAGTTATGGAGAAAACGGTCCCATTCATGCCCGGGCCATGGTATCCGGTAATGCCTGGTATTTACCATCTGGCAGAAGAGTTCATTGCTCATGGCATAACGGGTAATTAGAGCCAGATCAAGGGCAGTGGTCAAATGACCCTCCTGGGGAAGGCCATGGGGATTCTTGAAGCTGGTGTTATAGGCCCCAAGCTCCCGGGCCTTCTCGTTCATCATCAGGGCAAAGTCCTCCACTGAACCGGCCAAATGCTCTGCAATGGCATGGGCCGCATCATTGCCGGAATTGAGCAAAAGCCCCCAGATCAGCTGCTCAAGAGTCAGCACCTCCCCCTCTGAAAGCCAGATTGAGGAGCCGCTTACCCGGGCTGCCTGAGAACTGATGGTAACCTCCTCCTCCAGCCGGCCATACTCCAGAGCCAGGATGGCAGTCATCACCTTGGTGGTACTGGCCGGAGCTCTTCTTTTTTCTGCCTCCAGCTGGAAGAGGATCTCCCCACTGTAGTAGTCCATTAAGAGAGCTGCCTCAGCAGTAATATCCGGCTGCTGGGCTGCCTGCAAAGGCAGGCTGGCAAGGATCATAACAACCAAAAGATAAAATAAGATCAGGGTCCTGCTGTGGCTGCTGTTAAACAAAGGACATACCTCCCTGCTAAAAAAGGTAATGATTAACAGCTATAGTATGCTACACAGCACAACCTTTTATACATCAAAGTTGCTGGCGCCTTTTTTCCAGCATCTCTCTAAACTGATCCATCAGCTCTGGTGCCACATTTATCAACCTTTCCAGCACAGCATTTCCGGTCACTGGAAGCAGCCGTACCTGATGCTTACTGACCACCAGAAAGGCCACTGGATTCAGTGTGACACCTGCCCCACTGCCACCTCCAAAGGGATAACCCAGCTCCTTACCTGAGTCCTGCTCTTTACCATTCCCAATAGAATAGTCTGCTCCCCCGGAGGCAAAACCAAAGCTGACCCGGGAAATGGGAACAATGATACTGCCGGCAGCAGTCTCTACCGGATCACCTACAATGGTATTGACATCGATCATACCCTTAATATTGTCCATGGTGGAATCCATTAGCTTCTCAATGGGATGTTCGGGCATCTATTCTCCTCCCTTTAATGTATAGACTTCCCAGCATAAAAAAGAAGGCATAGATTATATTTCCCACCTGAAGCTTAAATATACCATGAAAGTGAAGACTGAAAAGCTGGCGGTCAAAATAAGGGCAGACCTTAAGTCGGGCCTGGGGGAGGGCGATCAGAGTAGAGATAATTCCCATTAGTTTCCAGAGCAGGCCTGCTGCCAGGCCGGTGATGGCCGGTTCCTCCGCCCAGCCCAGCTCCAGCTTCAAGAAGAATTTCTCCCAGTCAGGATGAAGGTATAATAACCCGCGATAAATAGTCTTCAATAGAAAGCTTAGGGGATATCTTCTGCCGGCACTATAAAGATGGTAAAGGGATTGCTCTCTCCCCTCCTCCTCTGAAGCCAAATCAAGGGTAAGGCCCCAGATTAATAGCCTGGCCCGGGGAGCCAGCTGCAGCCTAATCTGCAGCAGGCCAAAAAGGGCCTTCATTGCCAGCTCTAAGCGGTGCAGACTGGCATGGCGGTAGAGATAGGTAAGCTCAAACTCCAGGCGAGAGATAAGGAAGAGCAGGAGAAGAGAAAGCAGGACTGCCAGCAGATAATGCTTCAAGTTCTGTCCTCCTCAGTTTCTTTTCAGAAATGACCTGGCTGCTGTTTTGGCACTGGAAAGGGCCATGGACCATACTCCCCTGTTCTGCTCCAGGATATCCTCTAAGGCCACAAGTACCCGGTCAAGGTGTTC
>CAZXKH010000028.1:0-11922 GCA_964641385.1 uncultured Clostridia bacterium
TCTTGCAAGAATTGATTTTCTGCTGTCCTTTCTACTGTAATCAATCAGCTGTATAATAAAGATGTGGTAACAGATAAATGTAATTATGATAATTATCTGGGGAGGAGATTTGAATGACACTTGTCAGAATGGAAGGGGTAGAAAAGATTTATCAGCAGGAAAAGATCTCTGTCCCGGCTTTGAGGGGGGTAGATCTGGAGGTGGAGGCAGGAGAGTTCACCACTGTCTTTGGTCCCTCTGGTTCTGGAAAGACTACGCTCCTGAATATTATCGGTGCCCTGGATAAGCCCACCAGGGGGGAGGTTAAGTTTAATGGGGAAAATATCGGAGAGATGCACAAAAACCAGCTGGCCATGCTCAGACGCCATCATGTGGGCTTTATCTTTCAGAGCTATAACCTGATTCCGGTGCTGACTGCCTATGAGAACGTTGAGTTTGCTCTAAGGATCGCCAGGGGCAACCAGGGGCAGAAGACCAGGCAGCAGGTAATGCAGCTCTTAGAACAGGTTGAGCTGCAGGGGATGGAGGATAGAAGGCCAAATGAGCTTTCAGGTGGTCAGAAGCAGAGGGTGGCTGTGGCCAGGGCCCTGGTTAAAAAACAAAAGCTGGTGCTGGCCGATGAACCTACAGCCAACCTGGATTCTGATACCAGCCGGGGAGTGCTGGAGATTATGCTCAAGATGAACCGGGAGCTTAAGACTACCTTTATGTTTTCTACCCATGATCCCATGGTAATGGATTATGCACGGCGTTTACTTGAGATAAGGGATGGATTGATCTCCAGGGAGGAGAGGAGTGATTAACAATGTATTTAGTGCGTATTGCTCTTAGAAACCTCTTTCGCCGTCGCTGGCGAACACTGGTTACGGCTGGAGTACTGGCCTTTGCCATTCTCTTCTTTCTTCTCATTGATACATTCATGGGTGGTATGATGGAGCTCTCCTTTGATAATATTATTGATTTTGAATCGGCTCACCTGGAGGTGGGGCCTGAGGAAATCTTTGTCGATGACGACCTGCCCCTTGATGAGCTCTTTGTGCCCACTGAAAGGCTGGAGGAGAAATTAACCTCTATGGAGGGTTATCAGGCCCTGACTCCAGTGCTGGATTTTACTGCCAGCATTAATGCCCGGGGAGATGAGTTCCCTCTACTGGTCAGAGCAATAGAACCGGAGAGCTTTAAAGAGGTTTTTAAAAACCATGAATATGTGGCCGCAGGAAACTTTGTGGAGGCTGGGGATAATCAGCTGGTAATCGGGAGTCAGCTGGCAGAGATGCTGGAACTGGAAGTAGGTGACTATTATACCCTGCTTTTTCGAGACCGAAGAGGCTCTTTTAATACCATTGAGGGTGAGATTGGGGGTATTCTCTCCACTCCTCATCCCGATATGAATCTCAGTACAGCCCTTATTTCTCTGGAGGCTGCCAGAGGACCACTGGGAGTAGGGGAAGAGGAGATTAGTCAGCTGATGGTGCGTATGGATGACAGGGGCCGGGCAGTTGCACAAACAGAAGAGCTGGATGCCTGGCTGGGGGATAATGGGTTAATTGCCCGTTCCTATGAAGATGCAGCCGAGATTCTGGTTGCAATGGAGCTTTGGGGTAAGCTGGAGACCTACTTTATTCTGGGTCTTATTTTACTGGTGGGAGCCATTGGAATCATAAATGTTATTATACTTTCTGCCCTGGAGAGGACAGAGGAGATCGGAATGATGAAGGCCATGGGTTTGAAGGAGGGTGAAATTGTCCGGGTTTTTCTGGTGGAAGCCGGAGGAATCGGGCTGATTGGAGGAATAATTGGCTGTGGACTGGGGGCTCTGGGAGTGGCCTATTTATCCACCTATGGTTTCCGACTGGATACTTTATACGGTGGGGTTGAGCTGGCCATGGGGATCCCTATTCTGGGCAGGATGTACGGTGTCTGGAACCCGTCATCATTTGTAATTATATTCTTCTTTTCTATCGCTGTAGCCCTGCTGGCCAGTATCCTTCCCTCCTACTGGGCTGCCCGCAAGGATCCCATTAAAGCTATCTATCACCGTTAGGGAGGTTTTGAAAGGTGTTTTATTTATCAAAGTTGGCCCTGCGTAACCTAAGAAGGCATAAACTGCGAACGGCCATCTCTATCCTGGCCATTTCAGTGGTGGTGATGATCGTTGTTTTTTCCCGTGGTCTGGTTAGTGGGACCTACGAACGATCTGCCAGCCTCTATGTTGATAATAATTTGGGTCATGTAAGAATAATAAATGAGGAGTACCAGCATCGGGAGCTTTTGCTTTCTTTGGATTACACCATTGATGGTTTTCAGGGACAGGGTAGCAGTTCCATGGTTTCAGAGCTTAAGGATTTAGAGGAGGTGGAACACCTCCTGCCAAGGCTCAAGTTTGGTGCCATGGCCAGCATTGAGGACAGGATGGTTAGAATGATGGGCCTCGGTGTTGACCCTGATGCAGAGGAAGGTTATGGCTACCTGCTGGAGGATATAGTATCCGGCCGGATGGTTGAAAGCGGTAATGAGATAGTAGCAGGCAGTGGCCTGCTGGAGAAGCTGAAAGCAGAGGAGGGTGACCGAGTAACGGTTGTCTTCTCAGATGCCTTTCAGTCCATACAGGGCAGGACGCTGGAAGTAGTGGGAGTCAGAGAGACAGGGGTTAGTATGCTTGATGACAACTTTTTTTTCCTGCCCCTTGAGACAGCACAGGATATGCTGCATTTGATGGATGAAGTAACTGAGATGATGGTCTTTACCTCTGATCTTCGCCGGGCAGATGAGCTGGAGGAAAACCTGGTAAACCTCTTTTCAGAGCGGGGAGAGGAGGAGAGGTATTCTATTCTGACCTGGAAACGGGCTGATCCCCTGGTGGCTCTCTTTGATGAAATGATGATAATTATGGATCTAATCTATGTCTTCTTTATCCTGCTGGGAGCCATTGTTGTAATCAGTACCCTGATTATGATAATTCGGGAGCGGATCTCAGAGATAGGAATGATGGGTGCCCTGGGGCTTAAAAGTGGGGAGATTATGAAGATTTATACCATGGAGGGAGCTCTGATGGGTACCATTGGCAGTCTGCTGGGAGTTGTAGGGGGAGGCATTCTAACCTACTATCTATCTCTCGAGGGGTTGCAGGTAGAAGTCTTTGCCGATATGATCGGAGGGATGGATGTTCTCTTTGAACCGGTCTTACACATAGTCTTTAGTCTGGAAAATCTACTGATTAGCTTTATCATGGGCTCAATTATTACCGCGCTGGCCTGTCTGTACCCGGCCTGGAGGGCATCAAGGATGGATCCGGTGGATGCTCTGAGGACTGATGCATAAATATATTTTTGAGGAGGGTGACAAAGGTGTTTAAAACTAGGACTATAGGATTATCTATAGTATTGCTGCTGGTTCTGACCGCTTTCCTGGTGGTTTTTACTTCTCAAGCAGGGGAGCTGAGCGTGGATCAGATAATGGAGCGGGTTGATGAAAACCAGTTTATCTCCTCGGCCCGTATGGAATCAGAGATGATCGCCAAACAGAGGGGTAGAGAGAGAGTAATGGAGATGATAACCTACAGCCAGAGCGATGGTGATATCACCTCCTCACTAACCGAATTCGTAAATCCCAGGGACAGGGGCACAAAGTACCTGATGATTGGAGATGACCTCTGGATGTTTTTCCCTGATGCCGAGGAGGTTGTGCCTATTTCCGGCCATATGCTTAGGGAGGGGATGATGGGAAGTGATTTTTCCTATGAGGATGTACTGGAATCCGAACGTTTGCATCAGCTCTATGACTTTGAGCTTAAGGGAGAAGAGTTAGTAAATGGAAGAGAGGCCTATGTCCTCCTGGGTACCGCCCGTGAGGATCAGGAGGTATCCTATTACCAGCGTCAATCATGGGTTGATAAGGAAAGATTTATCCTCCTTAGAGAGGAGCTCTTCAGCTCCGGTGGCAGGTTGCTAAAGGTACTTGAGGTTACAGAGGTTAAGGAGTTCGAGGATCAGCGCTGGTTTCCTGTAGAGATGGTAATGCGGGATAAGCTGCGCCAGGACAGTGAGACAATCTTCAGGATCAAAGAGATAGAGTTTGGTTATGATATTCCAGAGGGCAAACTGTCCCGGGAGGCACTGGAATAAAGTTTAGGGGGTGTGATCCTGATGCAAAGGGTGTGTATCAAAAGAATGCTGGTGATTGGAATCCTGCTGATGGCAGTCTTTATCTCTTGCGGTCAGCAGGGGGTGAAGGCAGTAGAGATTGGTGGAGAACTGAACGTTAATTCGAGTTTGATGTATCAGGAAGCAACCGATGAACTGACAGTTGGCTACAGTGGTGGGGGTGAACTGGAACTTTACCTGCCCTCTTCTTCGGTGGTAGAATCCAGACTTGTTCTGCAGAGCTCTTTAACACCAGGGGATGTTGATTTAGGTTTTAAGTATCTTTATATCAGGAAAAAATTCGATGGGGCCCATCTAACCCTTGGCCGCCAGCCTGTCTCCTGGTCCTCAGGGGCCATTATCAATCCCTACAGCTATGGTTTTGGGGTTGAGGGACTGGCGGGAGAGACTGTTACTCCAGGAATTGATGGTCTTCGCTATTTCCACTCCCTTGGTCAGGGGCGCAGTCTGCAGCTGGTTACTTCCTTTCCTCAGTTTGCAAACATTAAAGGGGAGGAACTGGGTTATGGTCTTCGTCTCAGGCTACCAGTGGCCGGTTATGATTTGAGCCTTAATTACTCTCTTAGACCCGATCCCAGTGATGACACAATACGCCTGGGAACTACTTTCAAAGGCGATCTGGGACCTGTAGGTGCCTATGGAGCCCTTGGTTATTACCGTGCTGGCAGTGAAGACTATCTGGTTCAGCTGGGCCTTGACTACAGCTGGCAGGCAGGTGAGTATGGAGTCTATCCTACCTATCTTCAGCTGGAGTATCTGCGTTTTGTAGAGGGGGAGCTGGGAATGGGGCAGCTGGCAGAGGATGCTTTTACTCTCTGGCCTCAGATGGTGACTGCCCATGATCTGCTGGTTCTAAATCTCAGCACCCGGCCTGATATGTTCTCCTCTTTGGGAGTGGCTATCATCGGTGAGTCTAAGGAGGGTAGTTTACTTATCAATCCTTATTACCTTACTGACCTGGGGGGAGGCCTTGAAATAAGAACTGATCTGACATTAATGGGTGATAGTGATAACTACAGTGCTGGAATCACTGCTGGTTTTATATATTATTTTTAAATTTAATAAAAGGGGTTTTTGGGATTGAGGGAGAGCCTTCAGGGCAAAGAGGGCCTTAAGCTGAAATTAATCCTTCCATTTATACTGGCTTTCTTTATTGAGGGTTTTATTATCAATGGATTTTTTGCCCTGCTCCCCTTTATCAGAGAGGAGTTTGCCCTAAACCTGCTTCAGGTTGGGCTCTATTCAACCTTTTCTCTGATCAGCGCTACCCTGGTGGGGATTATCAGTGGCAGGGTTGTTGATCAACTGGGCTCTAAGAATGGGTTGCTTTTGGGACTGGGGGTTCTAAGCCTGTTGATGCTTCTTCATGCCCTGGCTCCAGTTTTTTCAGTTATTCTTTTACTCTCCTTTTTAACTGGGCTGGCCTACAGTATGTTTGCACCTGCTGCCAACAAGATGGTGGTAGAGAGGATAGAACCGGGCTTTCGTGCCCTTTCTATGGGTTTTATTACCAGTGGCTATGGTACCGGTGCTTTTCTTGGGGCTGGAATACTGCCGGTGCTGGGAGTTGTTCTTGGCTGGCGGAGGGCCATTCTCTCTGCCGGTATCTTTGCCCTTTTTATCTTTCTTATTGTTCATCTTAAATGGCATAGAGGAGAAAGCCACTTTAATTCAGAACAAAACCAGGGAAGGAAAGAGGAAGAAAAAAGCAAGGGTCTGAAAGCCTTTATTGGGGATTTAGGCCTGCTGCTGGAGAATAAGTATCTGCTCTGTCTCTGTGGACTGGGGGCAGGTTTTGGCCTGATCAATGGTGCCCTGCCGGCTCATTTCACTATCTATTTACATCAGGATTTGGGTTATTGCAAAGTAATCTCCGGTCTGGGTTTTAGTCTTCTGCAGCTGGGTGGCCTGACAGGTGTTTTAGGCTGGGGGCTTATATCGGACAGATTTTTGGGTGGCGATAGAGGAAAAAGCCTTTTACTGGTAGGGCTGATCATTAACACCATGCTGCTGGTCTTCGGTTTAGCTGGTCTTTTCCCCTTTTCCTCCACTATTGTCTTTTTAATGTCATTTTTACTTGGTTTTGGAGCTCTGGGCTGGTGGAGTCTTTTTCTGGTAACAGTGGGGGAGATGAGCAGTAATAGGATGACCGGGATGGTTACTGGTTTTGTGCTGATTTTTATCAGGCTGGGAATGAGTATCAGCCCACCTTTGGTGGGTTATATAACCGACCTGAGAGGGGCATATGATGCAGGCTTTTTGTTTTTGTTCCTGACCAGTATCTCTACCACCCTACTATTTTTTCACTTTATCTCCAAAGTGGAGGATAAACCAGGGAAGCTATATTAGGCAGAAAAAATACTTATTGACCCCCATCAAGCTGAGTTTGAGCTGTGATAGTAATAAAATATTTGAGGTGAAAAAATGGAAAGACAGCTATCCTTTGGTGCATTCTGGGAGCGCTATCCGGCCCGTCCCTTTGTGAAGTGGGTAGGTGGTAAGGGGCAGTTGCTGGAGGAGCTAATCTCTCGCTTACCACAGGAGATTAAGAAGAAAGGTATTATAGACCAGTATATAGAGCCCTTTGTGGGGGGAGGTGCCCTCTTTTTTCGCCTACAAAGGGAGTATGAGCTGAAGAGAGTCCATCTGATAGATATCAACAGGGAGTTGATGGTGGGGTATAGAGCTATTAAGGAGGATTATCAGAGTTTAATCTCCCTTCTCAGGGAAATCGAAGAAAAATACCATAAAATGAAGGATGAGGAACGTAAAGAGTACTACTATCAGCTCCGGGATGAATACAACCAGCAGATGGAGTCCTTTGATTACCATAACTTTACCCGGGAATGGGTGTCAAGGGCAGCTCTTTTAATCTTTTTAAATAGAACGGGTTTTAATGGTCTCTTTCGCCAGAATAAAAAAGGGGAGTTTAATGTGCCTCATGGCAGGTATAAGCAGCCCAAAATCTGTGATGAGGAAAACATTGAGCTGGTAAGCAGGGCACTGCAGAGGGTTGAGCTGCACTGTGATAGCTTTACCGCTGCCAGGGATTTCATTGATCACAGGACCCTGGTCTATTTCGATCCCCCCTATCGGCCCTTAAATAAGACTTCCAGCTTTACCTCTTACTTCAAGGAGAACTTTGATGATCAGGATCAGAGACTACTGGCCAGCTTTTTTTCTGAGATGGATGACAGAGGGGCCTGGCTAATGCTCAGCAACTCCGATCCCAGAAACGAAGATCCCGAGGATGATTTCTTCGACCGCCTTTATCAGGATTACTTGATAGAGAGGGTAGAGGCTAAAAGGTATGTTAACAGGAATCCCGAAGGCCGTGGTCCCATCAATGAGCTCTTGATTAGAAATTACTCTTGAGGTAGCGGTTACTTTACGATCAGGACTGAAGGCTGGGCATAGTTGGCAACTCTGTTGGAGACACTGCCCAGAAAGAACTTCTTGAATCCTCCCAGGCCTCTACTACCCAGGATCACCAGGTCATATTCACCCTCTTCGGTCTCCCTGCAGATGGTATCGGCAGGATGCCCATGCTTGATCATGGTTTTGGCCGTAAGGCCTGCTTTTTTTAGCTTTTCCTCTGCCTCTTCCAGGTTTTTTTGGGCTGCCCTTTCCAGCTCTGAGATAATATCCTTCTGCATCATGGTACTGTCATAGCCTCCTGTTTCCAGATCATAACCATAAAAGGGCACACGGTGTACCACAGTCAGCACTGTTACCTCTGCCTGCAGGGGAAGAGCCAGTTCAATGGTTTTTTTTAATGCTCGTTGAGAATTATCTGAACCATCCATAGCCAGCAGAATTTTTTCCATTTTGTTTTTGGTAATCAGGCCAGTCTGGCCTGAGCCCAACTTCCTCCCTTCATTTAGATATATTTATCAAACCAGAAAATAAATGGTCTGCCTGCCGGGATTTGAACCCGGGACCTCCACGTCCCGAACGTGGCGCGCTACCAAACTGCGCTACAGGCAGATAACGACAAAAAAGCTGACCTAAGCTCTTTCTTTAAGTATAGAAGAGAAGGGCTGGCTTGTCAAGAAAATTTTTAGAGATTATGATTTTTGATTACCAGCTATATCAACGGTCAGGGTTTAAGAAGAGGTAGCTCTCCTTTTCATCTCCAAAGTCTAGGCGTGATAGGAAATGCACCATGAACTGCTGGCTGGAGAATTTCTGCTGGTAACAGGAGCTGCAGAGGATACTCCGGCACTCAATACTCTGATTACTGGTGGGAGAATACCTGACAAAGAGGAGATCCCTTTCAGATTTACACTGCTGGCATCTGAACATGGCCTCATACCCCCGGAAGATTATCTCCATCTTATACTTATTATCTTCCGGAAGGAAGGCATTATTTCCTGCTCCTAAAAAATTTTCTCCAGCTCCTCTTCCTTAAGCAGGGTGCTGTATCTTTTCTTTAATAATCCGGCCCGATCGAAGAGCAGCAGGCTGGGCAAACTGTAAACCTCCAGGGTTCTGCTCAATTTCGTTTCTTTGTCGATCAAAACCTTTGAGGGATGTAGATCACCGATGACTCTTTTCAAGTCTGCAGGAGGAAAGTTGCCCAGGGCTACTGCCACCAGGGTGGCCGGTGGTGGATGTTGGATCAGAATATTGAACTGCTGCAGGGAACTCTCTATCTCCGGATGCCAGAAGAGGAGCAGCAGCTCCCTCTTACCGGTTAACTCCTGCAGACAAATCTTTTCTCCTTCAAGATTGATCAGGGTTAGCTCTGGCAGCTCCAGTTCCTTATCCTCACTTTCCTGGGGGAAGAGAAGCAGGAAGAGGACCAGCAGAACAAGGAGGAGTATGACCATCATTTTTTTCATTTTCTTTGCCTCCTCTTTTCTTTAAGCTATTATTTTTAGAATCAATTTAGAACAGAAAAGGATTCAGGGCCTGTTTCTAGAAATAAATCCATTGAGAAGAAATAGGGTGGGTTGTAACCGATGGATTTTTTTTATCACCGGGGGATCTATCTGCTGGAGGTCAGGCTGTTGTGCAAAGAGAGAATCAGCATCGGCTGCCTGGGAGATTATTCTTTTGCTCCCGGTTTTTATTATTATTCTGGCAGTGCCTGGCAGGGGCTGGAGAGCCGCCTGCGGAGACATCTCAGAGAGGAGAAACCCCTTTACTGGCATATCGATTACCTTCTTGAATATGGAAGGGTGGAGCGGATCTTTGTCTGGCCTCATGAGCGGGAAAGGGAGTGCTCTCTGGCGACAGGACTTCTTGATCAGGGGTTGGAGATGCCGGTTACTGGTTTTGGAGCCAGTGATTGCAGCTGTAATACCCATCTTTTTTATTCTCCTGCTTCTCTGGAGATGGTTACACTGCTGGCTGAGGGAAAGGAGATTGTTATTGAGCAATGAGTCTTTTGGAGGATCTTAATTCCAGACAGAAGGAAGCAGTTATGCATCAAGATGGTCCTCTGCTGCTTCTGGCTGGAGCAGGGAGTGGTAAGACCAGGGCCCTGACTTACAGGGTGGCCTATCTGATTCAGGAGCAAGGTATTTCACCCTACCGGATACTGGCGGTAACCTTTACCAATAAGGCTGCCCGCGAGATGAAGGAACGTATCCAGGAGCTGATTCAGGTGGAAAGCAGTGGTCTCTGGGTCAGCACCTTTCATTCAATGGCGGCCAGGATCCTGCGTCGTTATGCAGAGCGACTTGATTATGATAATAACTATACTATTCTTGACCCCAGGGACCAGAAGCAGCTGGTAAAGGGTGCAGTGGAGAAGGCCAATCTTGATCCGAAACGCTTTCCTCCACGTTCCCTTTTGAACAGAATAAACCGACTCAAGAATGAGCTGCTTAGTCCCGAGGATTATGCTTTAGAGGCCAATGGGTTTTATGAAAAAAGAGTGCTAAGAGTCTACAGTTATTACCAGCAGGAACTTAAGGAGCAGAATGCCATGGATTTTGGTGATCTGCTGTTGATGCTGGTCAGGCTGCTGGAGGAAAACCGGGATCTATTATTATCCTATCAGGATCGCTTTCAGCATCTTTTGGTCGATGAATACCAGGATGTGAACCATGCCCAGTACAGGCTGGTTAAACTGCTGGCCGGTAAAAGACAGAATATCTGTGTGGTGGGAGATCCCGATCAGGGGATCTACAGCTTTCGAGGTGCCAGCATTAAAAACATACTGGACTTTGAGCAGGACTTTCCTCACTGCCGGGTAATCAGGCTTGAGGAGAACTACCGCTCCACGGCCTGTATACTGCAGGCAGCTCAGGGAGTTATCTGTCAGAATAAGCACCGTCACGAGAAGGATCTGTGGACCAGGAAAAAAGAGGGGGACCCCATTCATTTCTATCGAGCTGAGGATGGGAGAGATGAGGCCCGTTTTGTGGCCGAAGAGATTCTCAGTCTGCAGGATGTGGGCTGGAAACTCTCGGATATGGCTCTCTTTTATCGGGTTAATGCTCAGTCCAGAAGCTTTGAGGAAGTCTTCTCTTCTTACGGTATTCCCTACACCATTGTGGGTGGAATTAGATTCTATGAGCGCCGTGCTGTCAAGGATATTATTGCCTATCTGCGGGCAATATATAACCCAGCCGATGAGATCAGTCTGCTGCGGGTTATTAACCGCCCCCGGCGGGGGATCGGAAAGAAGAGCTGTGAGTATCTGCTAAACCATTCTCTAAGCCGGGGACAGACCCTCTTTCAGACCCTGGCTGAAGCGGATCAGGTTGATGGTATCTCTTCTTCCAGGGCGGAGAAGATTAAGGGGTTTCATCACCTGCTGCTTAGTATGCAGGAGCTCTCACGGGAGCTCTCATCCTACCGGCTGACCTGTAGACTGCTGGAGGAGAGCGGTTATCTGCCTCAGCTGGAAGCAGATGATAATCCCGAGGCCAGAGATCAGCTGGATAATGTGATGGAGTTTCTGGAGATGGTAAAGGAAAGGGGTAGTCATCAGCAGCTGCCTGATTTGCTGCAGGAGCTGTCACTGCTGACCGATATTGATGCTCATGATGAAGAGTTGGAAAGGGCAGTGATGATGACCCTGCACAGTGCCAAGGGTCTGGAGTATCCCATTGTCTTTCTCACCGGTATGGAGGAGGGTAATCTGCCTCACTTCCGGTCTCTAGATGAGGAGGGAGAAAGGGGAGTGGAGGAGGAACGGCGCCTCTGCTATGTGGGAATGACCCGGGCCGAGGAGCGGCTCTACCTTACTTCCTCCCGTTACCGCACCCTTTATGGTCAGGGTTCCAGACAGATTGATTCCCGGTTTTTACAGGAGCTTCCCTTTGAGCTCCTGTTGAAACGCGGTGAAGAAGTTGAGACTGAGGTAGAGGCAGAGGGGGATTTAGAGCTTCCCTTTGGAGTGGGGGACAGTGTTATGCACCAGGATTTTGGTCCTGGCAGGGTTATTGGGATTAAGAATGATATGATCACCGTTGACTTTGAGGAGAAAGGCAGAAGGGATCTGATCTTTGAATATGCTCCCCTGGAGCTGAGGGAGGAGTAGCTGGAGCTCTTATATTCAGCTTAGGGATAGATCTTTGTCAGCAAGGGACTGGTTGTTAATGAGGTAAGGAGGTTCCCCATGGATATTGATGCGGCCAGGGAAAGAATTGAGGAACTAAGAAGAGTACTGCACCACCATAACTACCTGTATTATGTAAAGAACAGACCGGAGATCAGTGATGTGGAGTATGATAGGCTTTATCGGGAGCTGGAGGAGCTGGAGGAGAGTTTCCCGGAGCTGATCAGCCCTGATTCCCCCACC
>CAZXKH010000029.1:0-4624 GCA_964641385.1 uncultured Clostridia bacterium
TATCTGGAAAGGAACATGCAATAAAATGAGGAGGAAAAAAAATGAGGTTTAAAGAAGATCTGGCTTCTTATTGTTGCCTTGCTCTGCTGATTGTTGTTCTTCTATTTACGCTGGAGGCTAGTGCAGGAGAGATCTTTGAGACAGAACAACTATCGATTGAAGTTCCCGAAGGCTGGGAGGTTGTAGAGGAACAGTCTCAACCACCCTTTGAGGAGGTTGTATTTCTATTTCCAGGGGGCAGAGTCCCCACTATGGAAGAGAATGTGGAGGACTTTATAACCAATGTCAATATCATCATTGAACAGCTGCCCCAGGAGGTTGAGATGGAGGAGTACAAGCAGTTTACCATTCAGCAGATGGATAACATGCTGGATGATTTTGAAATATTGAAGGAAGAAGAGATTGAACTCAGCGGTCATCCAGGCCTCTGGATTGATTACAGCGGACTCTTCGTCCAGGAGGATCTGGAAGAAGAATTGGCCTGGCGACAGAAGTTTACGATCATTGATGATATGGCCTATATCATCACCTATACATCAAGACAGGATCTTTTTGATAACCACCTTGAACAATTGACTGAACTGGCTGAGGGAATGACAATTAAGTAGATTATAACCCACTCTATCTTTGGTGAAATCCTCGCTATTAACTGGCGAGGATTTCTCTATGCTCAATAATTTGGGATACATCAAGTCTTTTATTTTGTTTCTCTATCGTCTGAGGGGAGGTATTTTTTGAAGCGAGCCAGCATAATATTGATGGCCATTCTTATCAGTATGCTTTTTATTACTGCTTCATATGCCGGCAATGATTTTGTCCTTAAAGCTGGTTCTGATTCCAGTGTCCTGGAGATGGATATGGAAATCTGGGAGGAGGAATTTGAAGGAACCCTGGGCACCGGTCTTTTTTTGGCCGGGGAGTATATCCGTTCACTGGGTCCGCTGGAGGCTGGAGTGGGAGGTGAGTATCTCCCCCTGCGCAGTACAGAGGCTCAGAGGGCAGAGGATTTTAGTTTTATTAATACCTACTACCTTGCAGGCCTGTCCTGGGGGGCATTCTTTCTCAGGGGCAGGCTGGGGTACAGCCTCTTTATTCCACCTGAGAGTCAACAGGATAGGGTTGGCCTGGAAACAGAGGGTGGGATTTATTATGCCGGCAGTGCCGGAATTCAGATTGGTATTTTTCAGCTGGAGGCCATGATGGGTGTTAGCAGAGCCAGAATAATAGAGGAGCACTTCAATCAGTCAGCTGATTTGACATTAACGAGAATGGGATTATCTCTGGGCTTAGTATTTTAGGAGAGGGGATATTATGAAGAGAATGATCCTGGTTATTTTGTCTGGCTTGCTTTTGGTTTCAGGCTGTGCATCCTTCTTTAATGAAGATCTGCCTGAAATAATGGAGGGGATTCCGGAGGACTACTCCTCTTCAGAATACAGATCAGGAGAGATAATTATCTCCCTGGATAGCTCCAGGCCCCCGCATGATAATACTGCCCAGTCCATGGCTCAGGAAATATCAGAGCAGGCCCGAATCTTAGAGTTGCATGGCTTTAACTCCCAGGCATTAATTACCGGGGAACCGGAGGTCAGTCAGTCCAGCATAAATGAAAGCTTAAGGGGAGAGGTGGTAGCAAGAACCGGGTTCCTGCACCTGGCTGAATATTCAACCGATGATTTCTCATCTCTTGATGAGGCCAGTGCTGCTATTCGTGAAGCGCTAATGGATGAAGGCTATGGGATTAATTTTGCTATTCCCAATTATAAGGTGCGGGCCGGCAGTATGGTTGCAGCCCAGGAAATGCAGCCGGAAGTAGAAATGCATGATCAGCAGGCCTGGCATTATGAAATGATCAATGCTCCTGCAGCCTGGGAATGGGAAAGGGGCTGTGCTTCGGTACGGGTGGCTGTTCTGGATACAGGGATTGACTATCATCACCCCAATCTCAAAGAGCTTGTTAATGAAAACTTGGGGGTAAGTTTTGTTGATGAGCCACTCAATGATAATCATGGTCATGGTACACATGTGGCCGGTATAATTGCCAGTTACGGTGAGGTTACCGGTGTGATGCAGGAGGCAACTTTAATACCGGTCAAGGTGCTTGATAAAGATGGTGAGGGTGATATTGCTGATATTATTGAGGCAGTAGTATATGCTGCTGAGAGGGGTGCTGATGTAATTAACATGTCTCTTGGGGGCCTTATACCCCGGGAGGGCACTGAGGAATTCAGGGAATGCGTTAATGAACTGCTGGAGCTGGTTCAGGCTGCTGGAAGCCTGGTGGTGGCTGCCTCAGGCAATGATAATCAGCTGATTGAAACCGGGGATTATGTATCTTTCCCCGCTTCTTTCAGTCCTGTTCTCACAGTGGGAGCACTTGATAGGACACAGCAGAGAGCTCTGGAAGAGGGCTGGGGTTCTAACTACGGAGAGAGCCTGGATGTTATGGCACCAGGAACAGGTATTTACAGCACTGTTCCGGCTGATATTCTGGGAGAGGACTATGCATATTTAAGTGGAACTTCAATGGCTGCTCCTCATGTAGCTGGTATTGCAGGTTTAGTCAGATCACTGGATAGTGAGATGACTGCCAGTGATTTAAAATCTTTGATTAAGAGTTCATCTCATAATTTGGGTAACAGCTTTTATTACGGAGAGGGAGTTGTGGACAGTTATCAAAGTATAGGAGGTCGCATAACTGGTCCCTATTTTTAGAAATCCAGTTTCTTATCTTTCCTTTAGGGAAGAAAGAGCAATAAAATATTAAAATAGAATAGAGATGTAAAGCGCTGGCGCACCAATAACCAATGGCTATATCATTTAATGATAGATTTTTTTTTGCAAAAAGGCTGATCTTTCCGGTTCAATATGATAAAATATTGTATGGAGAATAATGGGGGGGTACACAATGGGGAATTTTTTTCAGGAAATTGAAGAGCCAGTACTACTTTATGGTCGAGATTTTACGATTGGAGAATTAGAAGAGATTATAGAGATAATCGAATTATTTCCCAGTTTGAGCAGGCAGCAACTGGCAAAAACTATCTGCGAAAATCTTGACTGGCAGTCGCCCAATGGCAGTTATAAGCTTACCAGTTGTGATAAGCTGATGTTGAAATTAGAGTCGGAAGGATTGGTTACCTTACCGGAAAAACAAAATACTAACACCGGAGGTAAGCAGAAGCCGATTGTACTCGGTCCTGAGACAGAGCCTCCTTCATCGGAATTGGGAGGTACAGTCTCTGATTATTATCCCATTAAGTTGGAGGCTGTACGTGATAAGCCGTTGAGGGATCTCTGGAATCAATATATAGAGCGTTATCATGTCCTGGGTTATAAGCGGCCCTTTGGTGCCCGCCAGCGTTATTTTATTAGAGCAGGAGATAAAGACAGAGAGCATCCCCTGGGTTGTTTGTTGTTTTCAGCAGCTGCCTGGGCACTATCATCACGCGATGAATGGATAGGTTGGGAGGAAGATGACCGTAGCCGTCGTCTGTCGGGGATAATAAATAACAGTCGTTTTTTGATCTTTCCCTGGGTAAGGGTTAAGAACCTGGCCAGCAAGGTGTTATCACTGGCAGCCAAACAGGTGCCAGAGGACTGGCAGCAGAGATATTGTTATCGTCCTGTATTAATGGAGACCTTTGTAGATGTTGATAGCTATCGGGGAACCTGTTATCAGGCAGCGAACTGGATTTATTTAGGCCAGACTAAGGGTCGTGGTCGTATGGATAGATATTGTGAATATTTGTCATCTCCCAAGCATATATATGTTTATCCCCTTGTGTCGGACTTTAGAGATTATCTGCTTGGTAATCGGCCTGATTGGGAGGTGGAATAGAAGCCCTCTTCAGTTAATCTTAAAAATATGATAACCCAGGAAATTTGCCTGTCAGCTGGGATATATGTTATAATAAATAAAAACAATTAGGCAGCATTAATGCAGTCTTTTTATATTTTTTTGCAGCTAAAGTGTATCAAAAATTAACTACTGCCTCTTTCTGCAGCTTTTAGGTATAGGTCTAAGCAGTTAATTCATGACTCTATCCCCTGAATAGGAGGGCCAGGTATGGTAGAGAACAGGACGATTGGCAGGAAAATCAGGCAGATCAGGCAGGCCAAGGATTTAACTCTGGCTGAATTATCTCATGAAATTGGTAAAACCAAAAGTTATCTCAGCCAGGTAGAGAGGGGTCTTATTGAACCTTCAATTAAGGCTTTACGTATGATCTCTAAGGCACTGGAGGTGCCGATGTTTTATTTCTTGATGGAGAGCAAGAACAACAGAAACATTGTCAGAAAAGAAGATAGAAAAAAACTAAAATTTTATGGTTCACGTTTAACCTATGAGCTTCTCAGCCCTGATTTAAACCATGAAATGGAGATCATTGAGGTTAAACTGAAGCCATCTGCAAGTACATATGATCAGCCCATCTCACATAAAGGAGAGGAGTTTATCTTAATCCTCTCGGGTAGAATGGAGATTCAGCTTAATGATGAGTTTTTTATCCTGGAGGAGGGTGACAGCATCTATTTTATGGGCAGTATTCCCCATAAAACAACCAATATATCCAAGCAGGATCTAATCTTTATCTCTGCAGTTACGCCACCTCATTTTTAACCA
>CAZXKH010000029.1:4724-11820 GCA_964641385.1 uncultured Clostridia bacterium
CTGCTGTTCTCTGAGTGAGTGGCATGGAGCTAAGAAGAATATGGCAGATGGAAAAGAAGCTCATCTTCGGGCTTCTTTTTTTATTTTTAATATATGCAGCAGTGGGGAAAGAAAAATAGAGCCCTGAGACGAGTTCAGTTTCAATAAATTTAAAAATAAAATATATCTATATATTTCTGCAAGATATTAATAGACAATCAAATAATATACATGTTAATAATATTAAAGATAGTTAATATTAACAATATATATGAAAATTATTACTTAATATGCGCTTAAAATAGCCAATTTCCCCTGGAAAGGGGAAATATTTTTAATTATTTTGATATTTGGGGAGGAATTTTTTAATTGGCATTGAACATTATTAATAAGATAAGTTAAGAGGTACTTAACAAAAAAATAATAATAGCGCTGCTATTTTTGGAAAAGGGGTGAAGACTTATGAATTACTCCCGTAGAATATCCGTTATTGATACCCATAATGCAGGAGAGCCCATGCGGATTGTAACGGGTGGTTTTCCCTTTTTACCAGGCAGTAATATGGTTGAAAGGCAGGCCTTCTTTGCCGACAACTACGATTTTATCAGGCGGATGGTCATGCATGAGCCCCGTGGACACAGCGATATGTTTGGGGGTTTGCTCTGTGAACCATCAGCCAGGGAGGCTGACCTGGGAGTAATCTTCTTTGATGCTGGCAGATACTATCACATGTGTGGTCATGGTGCCATGGCTCTGGCAGGGATGGCGGTTGAGACCGGTCTGGTGGATAAGAAAGTGCCTCTAACAGAGGTTGTCCTTGATACCTCTGCCGGTTTGGTAACCCTTAGAGTTAAGTGCAGTGATAACAGTTTAGAGTCAGTGACCATGGATAGTAATCCCTCCTTTCTATACCGGGAGGGGCTGGAGATAGAGCTACCGGAACTGGGAGCTGTAAGGTTTGATCTGGCCTTTGGTGGTAATTTCTTTGTCCTGGTTGATGTAAGTCAGTTTCATCAGCAGCTGAGCCAGAGGGAGATAGCATTTTATCTGCGCTGGGGAATAAAGCTGATAGAGGAGTGTAACCGGAAGTTTCAGGTTCAGCATCCAGTTTTGGAACATATCAATGAGATTACTGATTTGATGTTTTATCAGAGTTTGGGAGCAACTGAGGGGAAGAATGTTGTTATTCTGGGAAAGGGTCAGTTTGATCGTTCTCCCTGTGGGACAGGGACCTCCTCCCGTCTGGCTGCTCTTTACCATCAGGGGAAGCTGGAGCTGGAGCAAAGATATACCCATTACAGTATCATCGATTCACATTTCACAGCCTGGGCCAAAGAGGAAAAGAAGGTTGGTGACAGAAAGGGTGTGGTGATCTCGCTTCAGAGCAGGCCCTTTATCACCGGTTTTTCCGAGTTTGTTATCTCAGAGGAAGATCCCTTAAAAAATGGTTTTCTGGTGGATCGAGTATAAAAAGGAGAGATTAAAATGGGTGGCAGCGAGGAGCGTAAAATACCTGAACTTAGAGTTTTGAGTAAAGGGCAGCTGGATAGAATCAACAGGGCTACCATGGAGGTTCTGGAGAGGACAGGGTTGATAATTAAACACCCTGAAGCCCTGGCCTTGCTGGAGGAAGCGGGAGCCTGGGTGGAGGGAGAAAGGGTAAGGATTCCCCGATCCCTGGTGGAATGGGCCATTGATCGGGCTCCTTCCACTCTTACTCTCTACAATCAGCAGGGTGAAGTGGCAGTTCGTTTTGGGCACCGACAACCCGGTTTTGGTAGTGGCCCCACTACTCCCTATACCATTGATCTTGAGACAGGTCAAAGAAGAAAGGTGGTAGAGGAGGATATCGGCAGGGCAGCCCGTCTGGTAGATGCCCTGGAGAACATTGATTTTGCCATGTCCATGGGGCTTGTTTCAGACTGCATGGAGGGCCTGGAGGACCTTTATGAGTTCAGGCAGCTGCTCTTTAATACGGATAAACCCATTTGTGGCTGGGGGTACAATCGTGATAACTATCAGCTGATCAGGGATATGGCGGTGGCTGTTAAGGGCAGTCTGGAGAGGTTGCAGCAGCAACCCTTTTATATACTATACTCTGAACCAAGTACTCCCTTGCTGCAGACAGAGGAATCACTGGATAAACTGCTCTTTATGGCGGAGAACAGACTGCCCATGGTTCATACCTCGGGGGCAGCGGCAGGGGGAGTGGCTCCTGTAACCATGGCCGGCTTAATGGTAATCAGTTCTGCTGAGGTCCTGAGTGGGCTGCTTATTGCCCAGCTGAAAAACCCCGGTACTCCCTGCTTGTTCGGCTATGCCACTCATATCATGGATATGAAGACTACCATCTGTTCTTATGGCTGTCCAGAACATGCCTTAGGTCAGGCTGCAACAGTGGATCAGGCAGAATATTACGGTCTTCCCTCCTGGGGCTATGCAGGATGCAGTGATAGCAAGATTATGGATGGGCAGGTGGCGGTGGAATCTACCATGCATGATTTGATGACTGCCCTTTCTGGAGCCAACTTTGCCCATGATGTAGGTTTTATAGATAGTGGAATGACCAGCTCCCTCTCTTCACTGGTCTTAAATGATGAGATTATCGGTATGGTAAAGAGAATCAAGGCCGGGATCGATACCAGCGATGAGGCCCTGGCAGTAGATCTTATCGATGAGATTGGCCCTCAGGGCAACTTTATCTCTCATCCTCATACCGCTGATAATTTTAAAGACGTCTGGTATCCTGAGCTGATGGATCGGCAGAGTTATGATCAGTGGCAGGCACAGGGCTCACTGAGTCTGGAAGAAAGGGTTAAAAAGCAAACTATTAAACTGCTTGCGGAACACCAACCCCGGGAACTCTCTCAGCAGGTTAAAGAAGAGATAGATTCCATGGTTAAGCACAGGTGCAAGGAACTGCTAAGCGAAAGAGAAGAATAATTAAGAAGGGAAGATCAAGTATGTTGACCAATTATACTGAGATTCGGCATCCCAGGTTTCAGATTCTTTCTGAGGATCAGATCAGGCACCTTCACAATGCTACCCTGGAGGTACTTGAAAGAACGGGTGTTAAGGTAAATAATCCTGAAGCCCTGGAGCTTTTGGATGGCGCCGGAGCTCGGGTGGGTGATGATAATGTGGTAAAGATCCCCTCCTTTCTGGTTGATGAGGCCCTTCGCAATGCCCCCTCACGGGTGGTGGTCTGTGACCGGCAGGGGAATAGAAGGATGCAGCTGGAGGGTTATCGCTCCTTTTTCGGTGGAGAATCCAGCAACATTAATGTAATGGATCTGGAGACTGAAGAACCCAGGCCCTGTACAAGGGAGGATGTTAAAAACTTTTCCCTCCTGCATGATTACCTTCCCCATATGGACTTCTTAATGATGCTGGGCCAGGTGAGTGACGTTGAAGAAGGGCTGCGCAAGCGAGTTGAGTTTAAGGAGATCCTGCTAAACAGCACTGCCTCTCCCCTGGTGGGCAGTGATCCCTCTCTGGAGGATATGGAAGCCATGGTGGAGATGGCTGCCCTGGTGGCCGGGGGTTATGAGGAGCTGGAGGATAATCCCTTTGTCATCGTTTATAATGAACCCATTTCCCCCCTGATTCATGATCACGGACTTTCAATTGCACTGAAGGCAGTGGAATACGGATTGCCTGTAGTCTATACTCCCATGCCCATTGGTGGTGCAACGGCACCCCTTTCCTTTGCCGGTAATCTGGTGATGAATAATGCTGAATGTTTAAGTGGACTAACAATTATACAGCTGAAAAGAAAGGGTGCCCGGGCCATTTATGGTGGGATACCCTCTCCCATGGATATGAGGACCATGATTTATCCCTATGGTGCTCCTGAACTGAGCCTGCTCTGTTCAGCCATGGCTGAGATGGGCAGGTACTATGACCTGCCGGTCTATGGTACAGCCGGTTGTGGTGATTCCAAGAGCCTTGATTCACAGACAGGGGTTGAGTTTTCCTTTTCCGGTATCTTTCAGTGTCTCTCTGGTGCCAACCTGATTCATGATGTGGGGCTAATCGATCATGCCAATATATGCTCCTATGAAGCACACCTGCTGATGGATGAGCTGGTGGATATGCTGGAACAGGTAATGGATGGTATCACTGTCAATGATGAAAGCCTGGCCCTTGATGTTATAGATGAAGTGGGCCATGGCGGAAACTTTGTAGGGACCGAGAATACCTTAGAAAACTTTAAGGATATATGGAAACCGCGCTGGTTTGATAAGACCTTCTATGAGAACTGGAAGGACTCAGGTTCAGAGACCTTAAAGGAGAGACTGAATAAGAAGGTAAAGAGTATTCTGGCCGAGCACCGGCCGGAGCCCCTGGAGAAAGATGTAATCAAAGAACTGGACAGAATGGAAGCAAGCTGGAAAAAAAGCAGCTCATAGAGGAGGTTGTATCATGGGAGAACTGGCCTGTGTAAATGGTGAAATAATGCCAATTAATAGTGCCTCTATCTATATCGAAGACAGGGGTTATCAGCTGGGTGATGGTATCTATGAGGTCATTGCTTCTTATGGAGGGGTTCTCTTTACACTTCAGGAACACCTGGAGCGAATGAAGAACAGTGCTGAGCTGATCAGGATGAAGATGAACCATTCTGTGCCTGAATTAAGTGCTATCTGCCAGCGGGTTTTTGAGGCCAGTGAGCTGGATGAGGCCATGGTCTATGTGCAGCTGACAAGAGGGGTTTCCCCCCGACAACATAATATTCCTTCTACCTATGAACCGGTGCTGGTGGTTACTGTCAGGGAAAAGCCAGCCCCCCCTGAAACTGCCAGGGTTATTACCACTGAGGATCTGCGCTGGAAGCTCTGCTGTGTAAAATCAACCAATTTACTTCCCAATGTTCTGGCCAGGGAAGAAGCAGCCGATCAGGGCTGTGATGAGGCAGTCTTTATAAGAGAGGGGAAGTTAATGGAGGGAGCCAGCACCAATATCTTTATTGTCAAGAAGGGAAGGATCCATACCCCTCCTGCTGATAATCTGATACTGGAGGGTATTACCAGGAATACAGTTCTACAATTGATTGATAACCTTAACTTCCCTGTGGAGGAGAGATATATTAAGGCCCAGGAACTCTTTACAGCTGATGAGGCCTTTTTAACCGGGACCCTGCAGGAAGTGACACCTATTGTTGAGGTGGATGGCTTAAAGATCAATGATGGCAGGCCGGGCAGCTATACCGAGAGGATTGTGGAGGCCTATCAGAGACTGGTTAATTCACTTTAGGTTGATTGTCGTCCTTTAAGTAATTTTGTGTGGGCAACCATATTAATCCTTTTGATATTCAAACAATTAAAATTAACATGCTGATAATCAATATTAATCTTCGCATTGTTTATCTGTTTTTCCTTTGGAACACGGGGACAATTCAATAGAATTTGTCCTCGTCTTCATTTTCCCGGGAATATTAGGTTTTTGAAGACTGGCTTAATAAATATCAGGGCCATTATCAAGTTTATTATTCATCTTAAAGAGCATAGAGGCAGCTATAAATTGAAGGAGGAGTTTACTTGCATTAACTACAACCCAGCGAAATAAAGGGTCTCATTTAGCCTGCCAGAAAAATAGAGAGGTGATTTTGAGAGATGGAATTGCTTGTTAATATGATAGTGATTGGCATTTTAAGGGGTTCCACATACATTTTAATGGCACTTGGCCTGGCCTTAATATTTGGTGTCATGAATATTCCCAATTTTGCCCATGGAGAACTGTATATGCTGGGCGCTTATTTTGGGTTTCTGGCCTATACAGTACTTGGATTACCCCCCATAGCATCAATAATTGTGGCGGCAATAGGAGCCTTTATAGCTGGCGGTTTGCTGGAGATTATATTTTTCAGACCCTTAAGGAAAAGGTCCACTGAAAGACGGTGGCTGATGAATACCTTTCTTTTGACCCTGGGTATCAGCATTATTTTGCAGATGGTTATGCAGTTTATTTTTGGTTATCAGTACCTGGGAATTACAGCCTTCTGGCCGGGGAATGTGGTTTTATTTGGCTCCATCAGTGTACCCTATGATCGGTTAATAGGTTTTGCCATTGCTATAGTTGCCACCATAATATTCTGGTATTTTATGAGGCATACAACAACTGGAAAAACAATTCAGGCTGTGTCCGAGGATGAAGTTGGCGCAGAACTGGTTGGCATCAATTTAAATGCAATCTTTACTCTGACCTTTGCCCTTGGTGCCGGACTGGCCGGTATTGCTGGTTCCAGTCTGCTGGCAATCAATGCGGCTCACCCCATGATGGGTTTGGCCCCCCTGTTTAAGTCCTGGTTTGTAGTTATTCTGGTAGGTATGGGCAGTGTAGGGCCGATATTTACAGGAGGATTGATTGTAGGCATCCTGGAGACAGTTTCCTATTATTTCTTTGGTGCTGGATGGCAGAATGCTGCCAGTCTGGCAGTTATAATTATTATTTTAATTGTAAAGCCAGAGGGTATTTTCGGTAAGAAGGGTGTCAGGAGTATCTGGGAACAATAATTAAGAATGGAGGTATCTTATGAAGTCTCTTAACATATCTTCTTCAATCTTTGGGATAAAAATATCACCAATCATCATCCTGATAATTATTCTAATGCTCTTATTTCCTCTCTTCTATGGAGATGGATATATCTTAAGGATAGCTGTTACCAGTATTATTATGGGGATTCTGGGTATGGGTTTTGATTTCAGTAATGGCTTTATCAATATCGTTAACTTTGGTTATGCTGCTTTTATGGGTATTGGTGCCTATGCTTCCGGTATCATTGCCACCAACTTTGGTCTTTCACCCTGGATAACAGTGATTCCAGCAGTCCTTATTACCGGTCTGGTTGGATTTTTACTAGGTTTGTTAACCCTTCGTTTGAGAGGAATATTTGCTGCCTGTATGGCCTGGTTTTTAGCACTGGTGGTACACTCCCTGGCCGTTAACTGGGTTGATTTGACCAGAGGTAGTTCCGGGTTAATTGTCCCTCGCCTCTTCTTTACTGCCAGTAATATACCCTTCTATTATGTAGTAATTGGTTTAGCAATTATTTCCTATATCATACTGCGATTCTTTATAAACTCTCAGATGGGGTTTGCTTTTTCTGCCATTGGAC